>NZ_JBLYUB010000031.1:0-84941 GCF_049999945.1 Planosporangium spinosum
GGGCCTCTGCGTACGGGCGTGACGCCCGACGGGTGGGCCCGTCGGGCGTCACGCCCGTGCCGGTGGTGGTGCGTCACCCGGCGCGGTCAGCCGCCGATCGCGATCCCCGGTTCGATCGTGATCCCCTGTTCGGCGGAGAGCCGCTCCTCGAACGCACGCACCTGCTCCCGGTACCGGTCCAGGGTGCCGTCGCCGAGCGCGTCCGGGTCCTCGGCGACCCGGTCGAGCAGGACGGCCAGTGGCTCGCCGTACGCCGAGCTGCGCATCGCCTCGGTCAGGGTGGTGTTTCCGGCCAACACCTCGCCGGCGAGTTCCCGCAGCAGCGGGTCGTCGGCGGTGCGCTGGACGGTGCGCAGCAGCCCCAGCTCCAGGTGGCCGACCAGTTCCTCCCGGCTGATCCGGTCCGTCGTCACGGCTGCTCCCTCGGGAAGTCGGGCGGCTGGGGGCCGGCCTTGTGGTGCTGGAACATGTACGGTTCGGGCGGGAGCGGCCTGGGGCACAGGCCGCCGTTGGTGCCGCCGAGGCTGCGCATGGCGGTGTCGGCCACCTTCAGGGCGATGTCCACCTTGTCGTAGAAGCCGGTGAACTCCTCCCAGAGCTGGAAGATGCTCAGGACCAGGTACAGGCTGGCGCCGTAGCCGATGATCGCGCCCAGTCCGGTCTCGATCGTGGCGGTACCGGCGGCGACCGCGACCGCGAGCACGACGAGCTGGTCGAGGATCTTGCCCAGGGCCACGCCCATCAGGTCGAACTGCGACCAGGAGTACTCGGCCGCCGTCCGGTACTTCTCGCCGACCATCCGGTACAGCTGGGCCTGGCCCTGGATGGCCAGGCCCAGGTTGCGCAGGTAGACGTGGCAGGCGTCGGCCGCCTCGCCGCGCCACACCGCCGGCAGGTCGTCGGCGATCGCGCACACGTTGCGCCCCACCGCCTCCATGGCGGGCGCGCAGTTCCCGAACTCCGTGCCCGCGTTCCACAGCCCGTTCCAGTCCCCGGAGAGATCCTTGAGGAAGGCTTCGAAGATGTCCTTGCCGAAGAGCTTGTACACGATGATCCGGACGTTCGCGCTCGGGCTGAGCGTGTCGACCAGGTAGTTGTACGTGACTGTGAAGTCCGGCGGGTTCTCCGCGTGATGGCCCCGATCGAGGAACCACTCCGGGTCGACCGCTCCGGCGTTGCCGAACAGGACGCCTCCGGTACGCGGCGGTGCCGCCGCGTCGAGCGCGGCGCGACGGTCGGGGCTCGGGTCGCGGAAGAGCAGGTCGAAGTCGCGCGCGCTCCGGTCGTCGGTCTCGGCGTACTGCTTACGGGCGAAGCGCACGCCGGTGGCGCTGGCGGTGAGCAGTCGTGAGATGTGGTCGCTGTGCTCCTGGCCCCACTGATAGCTGTGCTGGACGCCGAACCGGAGGGCGTTGATCAACCCCTCGCCGCCGAGTCCGACGTCGGCCTTGTTCCTGATTCGCCAGGTGATCTGGCCGACGTCGGCGGCGGCGTTCTCCAGGGCGCCCGCGAGCCGGTCGAGTCCGTGAAGGTCGGCGTGGAACGTCACGGGGTACCTCCCGGGTGGGTGCCGACGGTGTTCGTCATCGTCGGTCGGTGTGGTCGCGGTTCGGGCGTCCCGGCGGGCGCTACGCCGTGCCCTCGGTCTGCTTGCAGTCGAACGGGACCCCCTTGGCGCCGTCCTGAAGGCAGAGGGTGATCAGCACCTTGGCGCCCTCGGGCATGTTGTGCGCGTTGTTCACATGGCAGTTGCCGTTCGCGCCGTCGGCGTCCACCGCCGTGTCGGAGTAGGAGGTGCCGTCGCGGCCCTTCCAGTCGGCCCAGACGACGACCCGGTACCCGTCGGCCACCCGGTCGCAGGCGCTCCACCGGTCGCCGTTGGAGTAGAAGTAGCCGTAGCCGCCGCTGTTGCCGACCGAGGCGTCCCAGCCGGCCAGTGCCGCGCCCGGGAACCCCAGGACGGCGGTGCCCGCCATCGCCACCGTCAGCGCACCGGCGAGTGCGATCCTGCGCGTTGCCATGTCGTTTCCTCCCCAGCCTGAATCGGCATCCGCCGGCCGGCTCGTCCGGCCGGACACCGGTCAGCCTGAGGGCCCCGCCATGCCAACACCCTTGCCATCGCCTTGCCGCGCCCGTCACCCGATCGCCGGACGGTCGGCCTGCGGTGGTTCGGGCCGATTTGACGTATCCGGTGCGGGAGGGAACTGTGGGAACTGGACGGCTGCCCATCGGATCCGAGGAACCTTCGAGGAGTACACGATGCTTGCTGTGACGGACAACGCGGCAGCGGTGATCCGCGACCTCACCGACCAGGAACAGGTACCCGACGGGGCCGGGCTGCGCATCGCGACCGACGAGTCGGCCGGGGCGCTCCGGCTGAGCCTCGAGCCCGAACCGCAGGAGGGCGACCAGGTGCTCGACGCCGAAGGCGCCCGGCTGTTCCTGGACCGCCAGGCGGCTCAGATCCTCGACGACAAGTCACTCGACGCCGCCGTCGACGCGCAGGGTGGCGTGCAGTTCGCGGTCGAAGACCAGCCCACCCGGGCGTAACTTCAGTACCAGATCGCCAGCCGCTGCCCCCGCTCGTTGACCTCTGGCGGGTCGGGGAGTGAACCGCCGCGGCCGGTCGCGATCCGGTGCGCGCTCCACGCCGCCGCGGCGGCGTCGAGGACGTCGTCGGGCCCGGCCCGCCCGGCCGCGCCGAGATCGTCGGGTACGGCGATGCCGGCGCCGTCCAGCAGGCGGCGCCGCAGGGCGTGCCCGGCCCAGGTGTGCTTGGGGTACGGCAGGTGCGCGCCGGCCAGCGTCGCGAACGACACCTCCGGGTGCACCTCGTACAGCCGGTACCGGCCGGAGTCGGCGCAGGCGTTCGCCTCCAGCAGCTTCGCCCGCAGCCCGTACGCCTGGACGCTGAAGCCGGCCCCGCCGGGCAGCGTCCGGCAGTAGGCGTTGGCCGCGGCGTACGGTTCGATCTCCCAGACCGCGCGTGGCGGCACCCGGAACACGCTGCTGCGCCGGGGGCCGAGGCGCCCGGCCGCGAGGGTGTCGGCGCGCCGCCAGCCGGTGTCGAGCAGGCCGAGCGGGATGTCCACCCCGACCGCGGCCGGCTCACCCGCGGCGTCCAGCAGTTCGGCCAGCGCCAGGTGCAGGTGGGCGCCGGCGAACACCCCGTCGCGCAGCTCCACCGCGACCCAGCCGGCGCGGCAGGCGTCGACTCCCAGGACCCGGATCACGCCGGCATTGTCCCGCCGGCCGGCGTGGCCGTTCCCGCCACCGGCCGCCCGGCCAGGCTCAGGGGCCGTTCCCGCCACCGGCCGCCCGGCCGGGCTCAGGGGTCGCCGTACTCGCTGCTGACCCCGGCCGGGGTGAGCGCGGTGATGTAGTGCTGCGGCCCGTGGTCGTACAGCGACTGCTGGAACGGCATGTTGCGGAACAGCCGTAACTGGTGGGTCAGGAACGCCATCGGCGCGGCGACCAGGCCGGTGAGGTTGCCCAGCTGCTGGGTGGCGCGGGTGGCGGCGGTCGGCGCGCCGTCCGGGCCGCAGTGCAGCTCCCGGCCGAAGTGCGCGAACGGGCCGGACACGGTCGGCGGCAGCTGCGGTACGACGTCGCTGCCGTAGACGTAGCGGACCACGTTGTCGTGGAGGAACTCGTCGTTGTCGCACGCCGCCGCCAGGCCCGGCTCGCCGATCATCGGCTGCCCGTACGTGTACACCGCGCGCAGCGTGCGCGCGAGCGGCCGGTACGCGGGTTCGGTGCGCAGCATGACCGCCATCAGCGCGGCCATCGCCCCGCCGAGGCTGTGCCCGGTGAGGTACAGCGCCTCCATCCGCTGCGGCATCGCCTTGCCCTTGGCCCGCACCGACCGGCCGTCGAGCGCGCGGTGCAGGGCGTGGATCACCTCGTGCCGGACGGCCCGGACGTTGCGGTAGAACCCGCCGTGGACGGCGAACGACACGGGCGGGTCGGCGAACGGCACCGGTACGGTCTCGGGGTTGACGTCGGCGTCGGTGAGCCAGTTGATGAAGTCCAGCGGCTGGGTTCCCCGGAAGCACAGGATCACCACCCGGCCGTCGGCGCTCTGCACCAGGTACGCGTGCGAGCTGATGAACATGGCGTCGACGTCCTCGCTGAGCTGGCGACACTGGTTGGACTCCAACCCCATCCGCGCCATGATCGTGGTCAGCGTCGCCGCGTCCGCGTACGCGTACCCGGCGCAGGTGGCCAGCACGTGCGCGACGACCCGGTCCGGGTGCTCGCTGACCTGCGTGAGGATGTCCTCGAGCTTCTTGTACACCGGGAAGGTCGCCGACTCCGGCTTCTTCAGCGGTCGCAGGTGCCGGTAGGTCGGCGCCACACTCTCGTGGGTCTTCATCCGGGGTCATCCTTTGTGGCGGCAACGGGCTGCCGGGAGAAGATTCCAGTTCGGTTCCCGGCCAAACGCCGACCCGGGGTGCCGGACCGATCCCGTCGGTCCGGGCCGCAGCGCGCACGCGGGGTGACCCGGGCGGCGCGGCGCGCCGGTTGACCTTCACCCTTGGGGAAGCCACAGCATCGGCGGCGTACCGGGCGACCGGCCCGGTACGGGGAGGTGACCATGGGGCTGCTGACGATCGGGGAGTTCGCCCGGGCGTGCCGGCTGTCGCCGAAGGCGCTGCGCCTGTACGACGAGCTGGGGCTGCTCGTGCCCGCCCACGTCGACCCGCGGTCGGGGTACCGGTTCTACGCGCCGGCCCAGCTGGAACGGGCCCGGCTGGTGGCGTGGCTGCGCCGGCTGGGCATGCCGCTGGCCCGCATCAGGGTCGTCTGCGACCTGCCGCCCGCCGACGCCGCGCGGGACGTCGCCGCGTACCGGGACCGGATCGTCGCCGAGACCGCCGCCCGCGAACGGCTGGCCACCTTCCTCGTCGACCACCTGTCAGGGAAGGGAACCGCCATGCCGGACACGCACCGCACCACGCTCGGGATCCGCTACGCCGCCCGCACCGACACCGGCAAGGTCCGCACCAGCAACGAGGACGCCGCGTACGCCGGGGCCCGGCTGCTCGCCGTGGCCGACGGGATAGGGACGCCCGGCGGGGACCGGGCCGCCGCTGCCGCCATCGACGCGCTCAAGCCGCTGGAGGCCGGCGTACCGGCCGGTGACCTGCTCAACGCCCTCCGGGACGCGGTCGCGGACGCCGACCGGGCGCTGCACGGCATCGCCGCGTCCGAGCCCGGCGCCGACAGCGTCGGCACGACCCTCACCGCGATGCTGTGGGCCGGCTCGCAGCTCGCCCTGGTGCACATCGGCGACTCGCGGGCGTACCTGCTGCGCGACGGCGAGCTGTTCCAGATCACGCACGACCACTCGTACGTCCAGTCGCTGGTCGACGAGGGGAAGCTCAGCCCCGACGAGGCCGCGTCGCACCCGCAGCGGGCCATGCTGCTGCAGGCGCTGGACGGCAAGGGGCGGGCGCGGCCCGACCTGTCCCTGCACGAGGCCCGGGTCGGCGACCGGTACCTGCTCTGCTCCGACGGGCTGTCCGCCGTCGTGGGTGCCGGGCCGCTGCGTACCGCGCTGACCACGGCCGGCGACCCCGAGCGGGTGGTCGGGCGGCTGATCGACCTGGCGTACCGGGCCGGCGCACCGGACAACATCGCCTGCGTCGTGGCCGACGTGGTGGAGGTATAGGGCAGCCAGGTCAGAAGGGTAGAGCCCGCCAGGTCAGACCAGTAGCCGGATCAGGGCCGCCGTGCCCGCCGCCACGCCGACGACGACCAGGAACGGCGCGCGCAGCAGGACCGCGACGGCCGCCGCGGCGAGCCCGCCGGCGCGGGCGTCGAGGGTCAGCCGGTGACCGGTGGTGAACGTCTGGATCATGATGAGCGCGCTCAGCAGCGCGACCGGCAGGGCCGCGGCGATCCGCTGGACGAGCTTGTTCTCCAGTACCCGGGGCGGCACCGACAGGCCGGCGAGCTTGAGCAGGTAGCAGCCGATCGAGCCGGCCAGGACGGCGGCCCAGATCACTTGGCCGCCGCCCCGGTCCGGGCCCGCAGGACCAGCAGCGCGGCCGTGGCGGCGGCCAGCAGGACCGGTACGCCGGCCGGCACGAACGGCACCGCGACCAGCGCGACGGCCGCCGCGGTCAGTGCGATCACCCACGGTTCGCGGGAGCGCATGCGTGGCGCCAGCAGCGCGAGGAACGCGGCCGGCGCGGCGGCGTCCAGGCCGAGTACCCGTGGGTCGCTCAGCGACCGGGCGCCGAACCCGCCGAGCAGCGTGCCCAGGTTCCACAGGACGAACACCGACAGGCCGGTCGACCAGAACGCCAGTCGCGCGGCGCGACCGCCGTCGGTACCGGACTCGCGGCCGACCGCCATCGCCGAGCTCTCGTCGATCACCAACTGGGCGGCGGCGGCCCGGCGCAGGCCCCGTACCCGCAGCAGCGGCGCCAGTCGCAGCCCGTAGAGCGCGTTGCGCGACCCGAGCAGCACCGCCGTGCCCGCCGCCGCGACCGGTGAGCCGCCCGCGCCGAGCACTCCCACCAGGGCGAACTGTGAGCCTCCGCTGAACAGCAGCAGGGACAGGGCGCAGGTCTGGAGCATCGACAGGCCGGAGGCGACGGAGATGGCACCGAAGGACAGGCTGTACGCGCCGGTGGCGATGCCGATGCCGAGGGCGTCCCGGATGATCGCCGACCGTTCGGGGTCATTGACGGGCTTCGTACTGTTTGAGGTGTTCATGCTGGCTGAATCGTATGCCACCGCCGATGATCAGCCGATTCCCGACTACCTTGATCATTTCTGTGTTCCTTGTCGCGTCGTCGGAGGCGGGCGGGCGCCATAGTCTCGAAGGGAAGATCGAGTCTGGGGAGCTGGAACATCGTCCGCAGGAGGTGCGTGATGGCCACATCCGACATCGTGACCACGACCCGGGAGTACCTCGGACCGGTCGGCGTCTGGCTGGCGGCGCTACGCCGCGAGACCGCCGACGTCCAGCGCGCCTTCGCGCACCGGGTGGAGCAGCTCGGGTATCGGTCGCTGTGGGCCGGTGAGGTCGTCGGCGCCAACGACATCTTCGTCGACCAGGCGGTGTGGCTGAGCGCCACCCAGCGCCTCGCGACCGGCGCGGGCATCGCCAACATCTGGGCCCGGCACCCGGCGGCCATGCAGGTCGCGGCCTCGTCGCTGGAGGCGGCCTTCCCGGGGCGGACCGTCCTGGGCATCGGCGTCAGCCACGCCCCGGTGATCGAGCGGACCGGGCAGGTGTACGAGCGGCCACTGGAGCGGATGCGCCAGTACCTCGACGGCATGGACGCCGCGATCGAGACCTTCACGCCGAACCGGGCCCGGCCGCCGCGGGTACTGGCCGCGCTGCGCCGCAGGATGCTCGAACTGGCCCGGGACCGGACCGGCGGCGCGCACACCTACTTCGTCCCGCCCGAGCACACCCGGCAGGCCCGCGAGATCCTCGGCCCCGACCGGCTGCTCATCCCCGAGCAGGCCGTCCACCTCGGTACCGACGCCGAACAGGCCCGGTCCGTCGCCCGCGAGCACACCAGCTACTACCTGCGCCTGCCCAACTACGTCAACAACCTCAAGCAGCTCGGCTTCACCGACGACGACCTGGCCGGCGGGGGCAGCGACCGGCTGGTGGACGCGATCGTCGCCTGGGGCGACGCGGACACGATCGTGGCGCGGGTCCGCGAGCACCTCGATGCCGGGGCCGACCACGTCCTGCTCCAACCGCTCGGGCCGGACGCCAGGGCGGCGGCCCAGCAGCTGACCGAGCTGGCACCGGCGGTCCTGAAGGTCCGCTGAGCCCTGGATGGCCCCCAGTCGCGGTCGGCGGGGGCGCCCGGCTCACGGCCTAGGGTCCACGCTCCGCAGCATGGTGAGGAAACCTTCGATCGCATCCAGTTGCGTGTTTGCCGGCGGATCGGGTGAGAAGTGCATCAGCTCATTACGGATCTTCCTCACCTCCGACAGGCGGGAGAGGAACAGGACCCGGTCGAGCGGCCATTTCAGGCGGTTGAAATCCGTCTGGTCCTTCAGTACGTATTCGTAGTTGCCCAGTGTCAGGTCGGCTGCCGAACTGATTCCTGACTTCTTGGAGGCGGCGCGGAGCACCTCCACCGGGAACGTCTCGTCGACCCGGCGGCGCAGCCGGCGCTCCACCTCTTCGATCAGGGCGAAGGGCCTGGACATGCTGCCGAACTGCTGGGTCAGATCGGCAGCGGTCACGATTCCCGTGATCTTGTGATCGGCGCCGCGGACGAAGACGTACCCGTTCCGGTAGATCTCGTCGATCTGTCCGAGCAGGTCCTCGTCGTAGCGCACGACCCGGGCCCTCGGGTCGGTCGCTTCGGCCAGTCCGAGGTCCGGGCTGGCCAGCCGGGCCTTCCCCATCGACTCCCAGCTCACCGCGCCGACCAGCACGTCGTTGTCGTCAAACACGACCAGCTGGGAGAAATTGTTCATCAGCATCAGGGTGATGGCGGCATCCAGCGAATCGCCCACCCGTACTCCGGTCACTCCGCTCGCGGCGGACTGGAGATCTCCGATGCGAAGTGACACCGGCGGCAGTTCGGGTTCGGGATCGGGCTCCCGGCTGTCTTCGGGGCCGGCGGTCGTGTCATCCATGCCGGTGGGTTCCGGTTCGCCGCCCACCGGCACGATCTGGACCCTGTTGTGGATCCAACCTTCGGTGAACGGCGGTTGGGTGGTGAGTCCCCGATCGGCGAGGTCCGCCTCGATCTCCGCGACCACCCGATCCGTGCGCCGCCCCGCGCCCCACATGTCGAGCAACTCGCGGATCGTCAGCTTGGGCGGTTCCGGCAGCGCACCGCCGGCGGCAAGGTCCAAGAGTTCGTCGCGGGTGGCGAACGTGTCACCGCCGTTCTCGTCAAGTGTGCGCCCTGGATCGCTGCCGTGCTTGGCGAGATGGGCGATCCGGTGGACCGCGCTGTGCCGGCTCAGCCCAAAGACCGTCAGCAGGGATCCCATGCTGTTGAGAAGGTCGGGCCGGACGTCGGCGCGCTGCACGTCGGTGCGCAACCAGGTGACCGGCAGTACGTGGCGGAACCCCTCGGGAGCGTCGGCGCGGTATCGGTACGGGCCGGTGACCTGCCCGATCGCGATCTGACCCTCCCGGGTCTTCAGCGGTACGACCACCAGGTCGCCGACCTCGATCCGGCGTAACAGTCGCCAGAGTTGACCGGTCCAGTTAGCGATCACTGCGGAGCGTCGGTCCGGGTACGTCTGCCGCAGGATGGCGCGAAGTTCGTCCCGGGTCGCGACGGAGGAGAGATCGCCCACCTCCGCCCACCCGGCGATGGCAAAGCCCTCGCGCAGCGCCTCATCCTCGCGTTCTCCCAGGTGTCCCGCACGTATCACCCACGCCGCAGTCACTGCACCAACCTATTCACGTAGCAGGGTTTGAGCGCTGTCAGTAACTTCTTTGGGGCGCACGGTAGCGGCAGCACGCGCGTCGCAGCCAGGGGGCGTGATCGGAATTAATCAATGTCCTCCGAAGGTACGACCGTGCGGTGTTCCGGTGTCGATGGTGCGTCGGGGTGCATCGGGTGTAGATGGCGATCGGGCTCGGCGACGGTCGGTTGGCGGGTGAAGACGTGACCGCTAGCTGTGCCTAGGCTGACCGGATGGAACCGATCGACGCCGCGACCGGTCTCGTCCGGCAGCGCTTCCCGCACGCGGTCGCCGCGTTCCTCGGCGGCACCGTGCTGTCACCGGCCCGTACCGCGATGTCGGACCTGGACATCGTGGTGGTTAGGCCGGACGGGGAAACGTACCGGGAGACCGTGCGCCACCACGGCTGGCCGGTCGAGCTGTTTGTGTCCACACTGGATACATACCCGCGGTTCCTCGACCGGGAGGTGACCGCCCGCCGCTCGCCGCTGGCACACATGGTCGGCCACGGGGCGATCCTGGTCGACGTCGACGGGTACGCCTCCCGGCTGCGGGCCGAGGCGGTCGAGCTGTTGCGGCGAGGGCCGGCGCCGGTGTCGGCCGAGGAACTCGAAGACCTCCGGTACGGACTGTCGGACCTGCTCGACGACCTGGCCGGCGCGACCGACCCGGACGAGACGGCCGCCATCGCCACCCTGCTGTTCACGCAGACCGCGGTCGCGGCGCTCACCCTGCGCGGCGCGTGGCTGGGTACCGGCAAGTGGCTGGCCCGCCAGCTGCGCACCGCCGACCGGGAGGTGCACGACGCGCTGATGACGGCGTTCCGCGCGGCGGTGGCGGGGGAGAAGGACGCGCTGGCGCGGGTCGCCGGGGGTATCCTCGACCGGGCCGGCGGCCGGCTGCTGGAGGGGTACCGGCGGGAGGCGACGTTCGGCCGGTGAGCCCGCGGGTGTCGCGGTTCAGTCCCGCAGCAGGTCGACGTCGCTGCCCAGCAGCGATCGCAGCCTGGCCAGTGACCGCATGGCCTGCGTCTTCACGACCCCCGGGCGGACGCCGAGGATGTCCGCGACCGTCTCGACACTGTGGTCCTCCCAGTACCGCAGGACGACGATCGCGCGGTCGCGGGGCGGCAACCGGCCGAGGGCGTCGATGAGGGTCAGCCGCAGTTCGGGCTCCGGCCCGGAGGTGGAGTGCTCGGGCAGGGTGTCCGACGGCAGCTCCGAGGCGCTCCTGCGGCGGCGGTGGTCGAGGAACGCGCGCAGCATCACCTTCGCCGCGTACGCCTCCAGGTTGTCCGCCGCGGCGGCCTTGCGCCACGAGGCGTAGAGCTTGGCCAGGGTGATCTGGGTCAGGTCCTGCGCCAGGTGCCAGTCCTGGCAGAGCAGGAACGCCCGATGCCGCAACCGTTCGGCGCGTGCCTGCGCGAAGGCGATGAAGTCGTCGTCGGCCACGCTCACGACCCCGACCCGGTGGCCAGCTGCGGGAAGTCGCGCTGACCCGCCTGGACGAGCGCGGCGTCCATCTCCGTACCCCACCGGGGGTCCGACGCGACGGCGATCGCCTGCTCCTCGGTGAGCGCCATCCGCCCGGCCGGGGTGGCCGTACCGTCCCAGGCCAGGCAGCTGGAGACCTGGACCTCCACGACACTGCCGGCGCCCCGGTCGACATCGACGAGCAGCGACTGTACGCAGTTGTCGGCGTGGCGGGTGACGACCGCCCTGCCGCCGTCCGGCAGCTGTCGGCAGGCGGCCGGTGTGCACTGGCCGGCGGACAGCGAACCGCTGCGCACCGCCACCCGCAACATCCCGGGACCGCGGCCGTCGTCGAGGTAGAGCTGTACCGAGATGTCGCCCTGCGTCGACCCCGACAGGTGGCTGGTGGTACCGCTCGGCAGCAGCCCGGTCAGCAGCGCCATCAGGGCCGCCGGCGTGGCCGGTGCTCGGTCGACCGCGCCGTTCGGGCTGGGGACGGTCGGCGGGGAAGTGGCCGGCGACCCCGGGCCCGGCGTCCGGTTCCCGGGGGACGGTGGCGTCCGGTTCCCGGGCGACGGCGCGGCCGAGGGCGAGGCCGACGCGATGGTCGGCGGCCGGTCCGCCGTCGGGCCGAGGACCTGCGGCGACAGGCGCCAACCGGCGACCGCGACGACGAGGACCGCCATGACGGTCGCGCCGGCGCGACCGACCGTACGGACGCGCCGGATCCGGCGCCCCTGCCGGATCGAGTCCTCGATCAGGCCGGCCAGAGGTGGCGGCTGCTGCCGGGCCAACTCCTCGTCCAGCATCCGCTGCCAGGAGCGGTCGGGCTGCGGTACGGACACCGCTCAGCCGCCCGTCCGGTCGAGCGGATGCGGTCCGCCGCCGCGCCGCGTACGCCACGTCGTGGCCGCACCGGTCGCGCCGATCCGCATGCCCGACACCCTTCCGCCGCGCCCGGCGGCTGCGGTCCGATCCATCGACCGGAGACGGTAGCCGGCCGCCGCAACCGGGAACCCGGCACCCATCGGCTGTGACCACCCGCGCCCCTCGCGCCGTCTGTACGGGAGAGCACGCCCGTCCGGGCGTGCCAGGCCAACACGGGAGGTACCGAGTGAGCCATCAGCTCATCGACGGTAACGGCGCAGCCGGCCACGGCGCGGGTGACGGAGAGCGCAGGCCCCGACGGGGACGGTGGTGGACAGCGGGTGGGCTGCTCCTCGGGGCGGCGGCGGTCACCGGGCTGCTGCTGAACGCCCCGTTGACCGCGTCCGCCCGGACGGTCGCGCTGACCAAGGCCGGTGACGGCACGGCGGTGAACGCGGGCGTACCGTCGCCGAGCACGGGTGTCCCGTCGCCGGGGGCGCCGTCGCCCAGGGCCGGATCCGATGACGGTGGACCGATCATGGCGCAGCTACGGCCCATGCTGCCGGCGGGCACGGTGACCGTCATCGACTCCACCGACGAGTGGGTCCGGTTCACCCTCGACGACGGCCGGGGTCCAGGGATGATCCAGGCACGGGTGCGCGGCGGTTTTCTCCCGGCCGACTCCTGCACGTCGGCGGGTGCCATCAGCCGGACCTGTCAGACCCTGCCCGGCGGGATCCGGGCGGTGACCACCCGGATCGCCGACAACTGCGTCCAGCGCATGCTTGTCGACGTCGACCACCACGGCGTCATCGTCGTCGAGGTCCAGGTCTCCAGCTGCCTGGCCTGGAACGGCACGACCAACCCGCCCGGCCGGATGGCGCTCACCGAGGCTCAGGCGCTGGCGATCGCCGCGGACCCCCGCTGGCACGAGTAGGCGGGTCGGGTGGTCGCGGTACCGGCCGTACCGGCCCGCGCCGGCCGGCCGGCCGGTACCGCGGTTACCGCTGGGACTCCGGAGCGTCCACTTTGCTCTGCTGCCCAGCCTGATGCCGGCGGTGGTGTACCAGGAGCAGTGCGCCCCGGGTGAGCCACATGCCGGCGCTGAGGAAGATCAGGTCGGAGGAGATCACGCGCAGCGGGGTCGGGTGGGTCAGCGACGTGGTGCCGGCGGTCGCCGGGCCTCCCGCGGCGTACTGCACGCCGATCCGCAGCAGGACCGTGGCGAGGATGACGGCGATGAACACGGCGTCGCCGCGCATCCACAGCTCGCCGGTCTCCGGATGGGGGTAGAACCGGACGGCCTTCACCAGCAGCCAGCCGATACCGCAGCCCGCCGCCAGCGCTACCGGCGCGAGCGCGAGGCCGAGCGGTGACGAGACCAGGATCGGCGCGCTGCTGGCGATGGCGAGCAGCAGGACGACCCCGATGATCGCGGTACCGATCGCGATCCGGCGCGGGCGCACCTGCTGCGGGCGGGCGCGACGGAGGACGCGGAACATCACGAGGGCGCCGATGATGACGATTGGCACAACGCGGGCTGCGGTCACGGTGCGTCACCGTACCAACCGGCGGCTCGGTTCGGAGGCCTAGCTGCTCAGGGGTGGGTGAACCGGTACCCGGCCTCGAGGAGCCGGGGCAGGGCGATGGTCAGGGCGTCGACGGTCTGTTGGCGGTTCCCGCCGCCGTCGTGGTCGAGGATGATCGATCCGGGGCGGGTCTTGGTCAGGATGGTATCCACGATGTGCGGTACTCCCGGCAGCGACCAGTCCCGGGGGTCGACCGACCAGTCCAACGGGCGCAGGCCGGCCGTGGCGCAGGCGTCGAGGACGTCCTGGGACCAGTTGCCGCCGGGGGCGCGGAACAGGGTGGGGCGGTGGCCGCCGGAGGCGGTGGTGATCGCGTCGGTGGTCCGGTTGATCTCCTCGTCGATCTGCTCCGGGGGCAGCTCGGGCAGGTTGAGGGGGTGGGTGAAGCTGTGGTTGGCGACGCGGTGCCCGCCGGCGATGACCGCCTTAACGAGGCTCGGGTAGACGGCGGCCTGGCGTCCGATCATGCAGAAGGTCGCGGAGACCCGGAAGCGGGCCAGTACCGAGAGGATGCGCGGGGTCCACTCCGGGTGTGGGCCGTCGTCGATGGTCAACGCGATGTTCGTGCCCTTGCAGGGCAGGTAGTGCTGCGGGCCGCCGGGCCTCTGGACGATGGTCGGATCGACGGGACAGACCCCGGGGGTGGGGTGGAACGGCGTCGGTATCTGCCAGGGAGTCCGGGACGGGCTGGGGGAGGCGCTCGGCGGCGGGCTGGCCGGGCTCGGGGTCGGGTGGGGAGCTTCGGCCGACTTCCAGGTTCCCGATGCGGCGTACCCGGCGGACGTACACCCTCCCAGCAGGGAGAGCGCGCCCACCGAGAGCAGTAGCCGGCGGCCCACCGGCCGGTTCAGGGCGGTCATGGGGCGGCAGCAAACCACACACGGTCATCGCCCGGTGACGGTACCTGGACAGGTATGTCCTTCATCATGCTTCGTGGGCGTTGTTTGCTCCCTTTCAACTGTTCTGTCGGTTCTGATCGCGGGTGAAGCCCCGTCCGCGTCGACGGTACGTTCGCCGCGCCGCAGCCGGTCACCTTCCCCGTGGCGTCCGCCGGCATCCCGCCCTCGGTCACGGTGGCCGACCTCAACGGCGACGGCCGCGACGACCTGGTGGTGGGGCACCACAACTGGGGGACGATCGGCGTGTACCTCCAGCAGCCGGCGGGCACCCTCGCCGCCGAGGCCCGCTACGGGTCCGGGCAGCTGCCGGCGGGCCGTTGCCGAGGTCGCCGGTCCGGGTCGGCGTGTCGCCCGTACTGGTGATTGCTGGTAAACACTGGAAGTCGTAGGGTCTGCCGGTGGCCGATCCGGTGGATGCACTAGAGCGCCGCATCGACGGGCTGCGCTCGGCGGTGCGGCAGGCGGTGCTGGCCGGCGACCGGACCCAGGCCCGGGCCCTGCGCGCCGAGCTGCGCCGGGCCGAACGGGAGTGGGACGACGCGCTCGACGACCTCGCCGAGCAGGTGCCACCGGGGCCGCCGGCCGGACAGCCGCCGGCCGCCACCGTGCCGAAGCAGGCCGGGCCGCTGCTGCCGATCCGCGAGCAGGTACACAACGCGCTGACCCTGCTCGGCGCGCCGGCCACGCCGAAGCTCGTGATCGCCGTCCACGAGGCGTTCTTCGCCGGGGAGATCGTGGGCGCGCGGCTGACCAGCCTGCGCCGCGACGAGGAACGGTCGTTCCGGGCGGCGCCGCGGCTGCGCCCGTACTATCTGTGCGCCGCGCTGACCGCCGACCTGCTGGCACCCGCGCGCGGCCTGCTGGCCGTCTCGACCTGGCCGCTCGCCCGCCGCATCGTCGGGCCGCTCAGCGCCCGGGTCGACTTCCTCACCGCGGCGATCCGCGTCGCCGAACAGGTCGCGCGCAATGCGGGAGGCGAGCGGCTGCTGTGGCGGTTCGCCGCCAGCATCCCCGGCGCCGCCGGCGGCTTCGCCGACGTCACGCCCGAGGCGGTGGTACGGGCCGCCCGCGCCGAACTCGCCGTGCACTCCGACGCCGACCGGTCGCACCGCGAGGCGGCCGCCGAACGCGCCCGTACCCGACTCGACGACGTCACCCAGTTGTTCGGCAGCCGGCTGCGGGTGGTCTCCCGCACCGGTACCGAATCCTGACCCGGGGGTTTGACCGCGAATGACCGACGCCGAGCACCTGCGCCGTGGCACGGCCTCCCTGGAGAGCCTGCGCGGCGCCGCTGTACCGAAGAACCACAACGCCCGTACGATCGCCGCGCTCACCGCCAACCCCGGATGCTCACGGCGGGCGGTCATGGACGCCGCCGGGATCGACAAGGAGCGGATGGCGGCGCACGTCGGGTTCCCGGGCCGGTTCGGCCAGTCGCAGTTCGCCATCACCCGCGGCAACGCGTTCGAGGCACAGCTCAAGGCGAACGGCTGCGCGGAACTGCTGGCACTGCTGCGAAAGGTGCTGGGACTGTCGATTCCCGAGGCGTCGTACGACGACCTGGAGTCGGTCGAGCAGGTCGATGCGCGCGCCGCCCGGTCGCGGCAGTTGCTGACCCGCGCCGCTTCCGGCGAGGAGGAAGCGGGAACCCTGTTCGACCACCCGCTGCTGCGCCTGGAGGTCGGCGGCCGGTGGGTGTACCTCGAACCGGACCTGATCGCGCTGCAATATGGCGGGAAGTTCTACGTCGTCGAGATCAAGTCGTTCGCCGTCATCGACGGGCAGGCCGACGGTACGAAGGTGTCCGCGGCGGCCACCCAGGCGGCGGTGTACGTGCTGGCGCTGCGCCGGCTGCTGGCGGAGGCCGGGCACGATCCCGAGCTCGTGTCGCACGACGTTGTTCTGGTGTGCCCGGAGAACTTCTCCAACCGTCCAACGGGGACACTCGTGGACGTCCGCAAGAAGCTGCTCGTGTTGGAGCGGCAGCTGGCCCGGATGCGGCGGGTGGACACCATCCTGGAGACCGTGGCGCCGGACCTGACGTTCGACCTGGCCGTCGACGACGCCGGGGTGCCGCGCCGGCCGGTCGCCGAACTGGTCGACGGGCTGGGACAGTTGGACGCCCGGTACTCGCCGGAGTGCCTGGCACACTGCGAGCTGTCGTTCTTCTGCCGGCACGAGGCGCGCGGGACGACCACGACGCTGGGGAAGTCCGTGCGTGAGGAGCTGGGCGGGGTGTCGTCCGTCGACCTGGCGTTGTCACTCGCGTCGGGTGAGGTGGAGCCGACCGAGGAGCAGGCGGAGGCGGCGGCGATGCTGCGGTTCGCGGCCCGGCTACGCGCGGAGTGTGGCCGGTGAGCGCGCTGACCGCGCTGGCCCGGGTGTCGGCGGTGGCGGAAGGAGTGGCGCAACCGATCGCGACGGTACGGCACGTGCACCTGTCCGCACGGCCGTTGGTGTTCATTCCGTTGTCGTTGGCGGGGGAGGCGAACGCGCCGCTGGCCGCTCTCGTCGGGTCTTCGCCGGATGCGCCGCAGTTGTTGGTGGTGCCGCAGCCGCGTAACCGGGACCAGCGGTTCGACTTCGCGGCGCGGCTGGCGGCCGTGGTGGTGTCGTATGTGGACAGTTTCTGCGGCGATACCGAGACCGTGACGGTCGACCGGGGCCGGGACGTTCGCGAGAGATACCTTGATGCGCCGCAGATCCTGGTACCCAACGGTGGCGGGGCCGGGTTCGTGCGGCTGTTCGGCCGGTCGACGAGACTCCGGCGGACCATGGGGGAGTGGGCGGTCGATCCGTCCGTACCGCTGTTGGGGCGGTGGCTGACGTTCTTCGCCGAACGGGCCGAGTACCCGGGATCGTCGTTGCTTGTCGGCATGACCGGCGCGCTGTCGCAGCACTGGGCGACCGGCCAGAGCGCCGTCGAGGACGCCAACCTGGCGGCGCTGATCGGCTGGATCGACCCGCCGGCCGGTCTCACCGGGGCGGAAGCCGCGTTGGAGGCGGAGGATCCGCTGCGGTGGCCACCGGCCGGGCCGGCGACCGACCCGACGTTCGACAACGAGATCCTGTCACCGGCGATCGAGTCCGGGTCGCTGTCCCGGCTGGAGTCCGCGCTGCACAGCCAGTTGCAGCCGACCTGGGAGCTGATGTGGCGCGGGGTGGGGCTGCTGCGGCAGTTGCCGCCGGGGGCCAGGGTCGAGCAGCGCTGGGCGGACGACCGGGACGCGTTCACCGGGTTCGCGCAGTACGTGGCCGAGGGAGGCTATCCGCAGCCGAGGCTCGATGGGGCGGTCGCCGCGGCGCAGCGGTTGGCGCGGCTGGAGCGGGCCCAGGCGATGTACGACGCCCAGCGGGCGTACGACGACCCGCTGGTGCTGGCGGAGTACCGGCTGACGGGTGAGGCGTTCGCGGGGGCCGTTGTCGCTTCGGCGCCGGATCGCGTTGACGAGAGCGGGAAGCGGCGGGTGCTGCGGCCGCACGTGACGGTACGGACGGCAGATCCGGTACGCCTGACACCGGGTACGCAGGTGGTGTCGCCGGTCCGGCCGTCGCAGACGGGGACGATCGTGTCGGTGGTCGGGTCCGGGTCCTTTTCCGACGTGACCTTGGAGTTGTCCGGCGGGATGGGGCGGTCCCTGACCGCGCCGCCCGGCAGCGTGCCCGTGGTGGGGGAGGAGCTGACGTACACGACCGTCAAGGACGCGTACGTGGCGCCGGCGCCGTTCCCGTCCCGCGACGAGACGCCCTGGACGCACGGCGGGCCGCCGGTCGAGTACGTACCCGATGATGAGGACGCGGCGGAGGAGTGGGCGTGACCGATGTACTTCCGGCGGTCCTGGAAGATCTGACGTCGGGGCTGCACCGGGGAGTCGTGGTCGACTCGCCGCCGGGGGCGGGGAAGTCGACGCTCGTGGTCCGGGCGACCCGCGCCATGGTCGAGTCGGGGCAGCTGCCGCTGATGATCGTGGCGCAGACGAACGAGCAGGTGGACGACCTGATCGACCGGCTGGCCGGGGAGATCCCGGCCGGGGTGACGATCGGGCGGCTGTCGGCGCAGAGCTACGTACCGCCGCAGCGGGTACTGGCGCACCAGAACGTGGCGATCGGCTCGAAGGTGGCCGACTTAGGGCCGGCGCTGATCGTCATCGGTACCGCCGCGAAGTGGGCCATGCTGTCCGAGGGGCGGTGGCCGTGGGCGATCGTCGACGAGGCGTACCAGATGCGCTCCGACATGCTGCTGCGGATCGCGAACCGGTTCGAGCGGGCGTTGTTCGTCGGGGATCCGGGGCAGCTCGACCCGTTCTCGGTGGTGGAGTCGGAGCGGTGGACCGGGTTGACGTGGGACCCGATGCAGAGCGCGGTGGCGGTGCTGCTGCGCCACAATCCTTCGTTGCCCGTTCATCGGCTGCCGGTGTCGTGGCGGTTGCCGGCGACTGCGGCTCCGGTTGTTTCTCAGGCGTTCTATCCGTTCACGGGGTTCGAGGCGGGGACGGCGCTGGGGGACCGGCGGCTGGAACTGTCGACGTCGTCCCTCGGGGGTGGTCCGATCGACGCGGCCGTCGAGATGGCGGCGTCGACGGGGTGGGCGCTGTACGAACTGCCGGCCCGACACACGCTGCGGACCGATGCGGAAGCGGCGGCGGCGTGCGCGGAGCTGGCGCGGCGGGTGCTGGAACGCGGGGCGGTGGCGTACTCGGAGCGGGCGGCGGAGGGCGCGCCGGTGACGGCTTCCCGGATTGCGATCGGGGCGGCGCACCGGGACCAGGTGGCGGTGATCCGGTCGTTCCTCGGGGACCTGGACGTGACCGTCGATACGGCGAACCGGCTGCAGGGACGCGAGTACGACGTGACGATCGTGCTGCACCCGCTGTCGGGGCGGCGGGACGCGACCGCGTTCCACTTGGAGTCGGGGCGGCTGTGCGTGCTGACGTCCCGGCATCGGCACGCCTGCATCGTGGTGGCGCGAGAAGGGATCCCGGAGCTGCTGGACGCGCACCCGTCGACGGAGCCGGTGCACCTGAACGTACCGGTGAAGTTCCCGGATGGGTGGGAGGCCAATCAGGCGATCATGGCGCACCTGGCCGGCCACCGGGTCAGCGCCTGAACGACGGAGAGCGTTGCCCCGAACGCCACCCTGGACGGAGTTCGTGGAGTAGCCGGCCCGGAGGTCTGAGGCTTCGGTCGCTCTACTCGGCCGGGTGGAGGTCGGTACGGGCGGTCCTGCGCTCGCGCCGGTTCCGCTGCTGGCGCGAGCGCGCCGACGACCGGTACCACGTTGTATTCGTGTGCTACGAAACTGCTCATATGGATGTGAGCGGGTTCGTAGCCGATGACAACACATGCCTGCATGGCCGAGTCGTCACGTCCGATGACGTCGGCTATGAACCTCGCCGGTCGTACCACTCCGACGTGTCGGTCACGTAGATCCCACGTCCCTGGTGCCGGTACACGACGCCCCGTGCTTCCAGTCTGATGAGCACCATCTTCACCGTGCTGTCGCTAACGCCGTACTGCTTGCGTAGTTCGGCGATGGACGGCAGCTTGCTGTGTGGCTTGCGCGCCCCGGATCGGATCTCGTCTTCCAGTGCGTCCGAGATGCGGATGTAGTCAGGTGTGACGGGCATGGACTTGGCTCCCTTGCGTGGCAAGCCCATCCGATCACGGCCCACTTCTCATCTCAAGTAGCCCAGGCATCCCCGTTGACTTAGTCAACGTCAGTACCTAAGTTGGTCGTGGACTTCCCCTTGCGTGGCAGCCAGCGGGAGGTTCCCCCTGTTGGGGCGCTTCACCTGCAAAGAACCCGGCGGGGAGCCGTGCGGTAGCGCCGTCTCCTCGCTGGGGCAATCGTGCCCAACCATGACGGAGGGTCCAGTTGCCGAGCGAGGCGGACGGCATCGCGTACCCGGTGCCGGCGCACCCCACCGACGACGACATCGGGTACGCGCAGAAGGCCGTCATCATCCACCAGGGTGAGGACTGGCCTGCCGGGATGCAGTGCGTCAACTGTCACGTGCCCTGGCCGTGCCCCGTGAACCGCTGGGGGCGCGGGGTGCTCGGCTCCGCCGGCTACGCCGAGGCGGACGTCGCCGGCCTGGTCCGTCGCGCCAGGAGAGGGATCGTCCCCTGGTCGTGACCGGCCGGGGATCACATGCCGGAGTGCGGCGGCCGTCGGGCGATTGCCTCCCGCTGGCCCATCGGCCGCCGCGCTCCACTGTCGTGAGAAGGAGTCCGTCCCGTGCCGAACGCCTACATCGAGGGGTACCTGGCAGCGATCCGCAGCAGGCACACGTGGAGGTGGTCGTGGAGGAGGTTCCGCAGGGTGTGCGTATGCGGCGAGCGATGGCCCTGCGCCGTGCTGCGCGCACTCGTCGCCGACGCGCCGGGTCACTGGCCGGCATGAGTCTGCACAGGCCGCTGTCACTGACCTGGAGGTGCGCCGGCTGCGGCGTGCCGTGGCCCTGCCCGACGCGGCGCGGGCAACTGCTCGCCGAGTACGATCGCGCGCCGGTCTCGCTGGCGCTGCTGATGGGCGGGTACTTCCTCGACGCCGCCGCCGAGTTGATCGGCGAGCCGGCCGGCGACCTGTACGACCGGTTCATGGGCTGGATCCGATATCGCCCCACGCCCTACGGCGACCAGGGGCCATAGCCGGGTGGTACTTCGACTTTTGCCGTAGCGAGGACGCACCCAATATCACCCGAGACGCCCGCGTACTCGAAGAGCTGGCGCGTCTCGTCCAGCTCGATGGCTGAGCGTTTGCCGTGGTTGATACGTGGGCTGGCTTGTATGGCGGTACCGGCAGGGCCTGCCGCGGGTGCGGGCCGACCCGATCGGAATGGCCGGACGTACACGGTCGCGATCTCGGGCAGCCGGAAGTCCGTCAGACCGCGCTTATTGCCACGACGGTATCGACCGGATCAGCGTCCGGCTACGGTGCGGACGGCTGATCGTGCGGTGCCTTTGTGATGGATCCGCGGGACGTCTCGACCGGGTACCGCTTCGCGGAGGATTCCAGCTTGTCGAGGGCGGCCTGGACCAGGTCGACGCGGAGGACGTCGGCCAGTCGGGTCAGGTAGATGACGACGTCGCCGAGTTCGGCGCGTACCCGGGCGCCTGCCTCCGGGTCGTTCATGACGGCGGCGGACTGCTCCGGGGTGAGCCACTGGAACTCCGCGACCAGTTCGCCCATCTCGCCGGCGGCCGCCATGACGAGGTTCTTGGGAGTGTGGAACTGACCCCAGTCGCGTTCGTCGGCGAAGGTGCGTAGGCGCTGGGTGAGTTCCTCGACCGATGACATGCCTAGGAGAGTATCGACGCGGGCTTTCAGGAAGGTCGGATGCTGTGCCGGACGCGTGGTTGGCACTCCGCCGGACCCGGTGGATGGCGAGCAGACCACAACATGCCTCAGCTGTCGGTACCGAGGCTGATGTACCGCCGGACGAGTTCCGGATCTGTTTGGTGCTCTTCGGTCAGCGCCCACTGGCTGAAGTGCTCGGCCATCTGTCGGCTGTGCCGGACGTGGTCGCACGGCCAGATCCGCCCGCACTGCCGGCAGCATCCGGTGCCGTCGATCTCGTGCAGCGCGAGAACCTGACGGTGGTAGGTGACCTGGGCGGCGGCGTACCGGGCGAACGCCACGACCTGTGACTGGTACAGGCCCATCGGCGTCACCACCGTCCGGTCTGCCGGTGCCGGCGGCGCAGGTACTCCGCCCAGCCGCCCGCCTCGGCCGGCACGCCGCAGGCATACGCCAGCCCCTGGAGCGCCAGTCGCGACGGCGGGCACGGGTAGAGCCGGTTAGCCCGGCCGCACTGCTGGCAGAACCCGTCGACCGCCGGCTGATGGGCCTGCCAGAGACCGCGCGCCAACCGCCACACCATGGGGCGCGGGCAGCCCTCCGGTGGCTCGACCGGGGGCACGTTCGGGTCGAAGGGCGGCGATGTAACCATGGTCCGGCTCCGTCACATAGGGATCGCGCCCAACCAACCCGGAATTCAGGCGAGGGTTGCGTCAGGTGCAGGCATCAGTGATCTCGGTGTCGAAGTCTTTGGCCATGTGAGCAATCGGTTCTTTGCGAGACCGAATCGCTCACCAGCGACGTTCGATGCCAGCAAGAGTGCGCTGCATAAGGGCTTTCTTCATCCCCGGCGGAGGTGTACCCATGAGGGGGATGCGGGCGACGTCAGCCACTGCCCACTCGGATCAGACCTGAGGTGTACCGATGGCGTCCTATCGACCGGTGACGGCGCTGCCGCGGCACGTCCTGGAGCGCTCAGACATGCGGCAGGCCATCGCCCGGCATGACTTCGGAACCGTCTTCACGCTTGCGCGTAAGTGGGCAGGCATCAGCTATTCCAAGATCGCTGAAACATGCGCGATCAAGCCGGAGCGCGTCGGTGCGCTCGCGCGAGGCGAGGGAAGTGTCACCTCGTACCAGAAGATCGCGCAGATAGCGGATGCCCTGCGCATTCCGGGGCACATGCTTGGTCTGGCACCGAGGGCCTGGGAGACGGCAATCGAACCCACCTCCCGCCACCTCACTGCCGTACGGCCCTGTGTCCCCTTCCAAGAGATCGGAGATGAGACGGTGCGACGCAGGGACTTTCTCCGGACTTCGGCGGTCAGCGCCGGTATCACACTGGGGCTTCCGGCCGTCACAGCAGCAACCGGCCAGCGCATCGGTGCTGACGTGCCCATCCTGCTTCGTGAACGCGCTGCCCGGCTGCGTCGGTTGGACAACATCGTGGGCGGCGGTGACACATACCGGCTGTATCTCGGTGAGTACGAGACCACGAAGGCTCTGCTGCGCGAGAGTACTTACACCGAGGCGACCGGACGCCAACTGCTGTCCGTGCTCGCGGAACAAGCCCAGCAGGCAGGATGGGCTGCTTTCGACGCCGGTAACCATCCGCGCGCGACGTGGCTGTACCGGGCCAGCTACGCGGCGGCCAGTCAGGCATCCGACGCGCCACTGGCGGGAAACGCCCTCGCCTTCCTTGCCTATCAGCGCATCGGCACCGACCGGTCCGACGCGGTGAAGACGGCAACTGAATCCTGCCGCACGGCCGGTGCTGACGTACCCGTGACCGTCCGTGCGCTCCTTCATGAACGCCTCGCGTGGGCCCATGCGGTCGCTGGGAACGCAACCGACGCCGAGCACGCCTTGGCCGCTGCGGAGGCCGCGCTCACAGACGGAACAGGCGACCCTCAGCCAGACTGAGCGGCATGGGTCGACCAGAACGAGCTTCAGATCATGGCGGGTCGCTGCTGGACCGAACTCCGGCGACCCCTGCGTGCCGTCCCGATCCTTCGGAAGGCGCTCGCCGACTTTGATGACGCGTACGCGCGCGACAAGGCCCTGTACCTGTCCTGGCTTGCCGACTCCTACCTCACAGCCGGAGAAGTCGAGGAAGCGGCCGCTGTCGCCAACCGCGCCCTCGACTTGTCTGCGGGCGTCGCCTCAGTACGACCACGGCAGCAGATCCGGCCCGTGCTGGCGCGGCTCGCCAAGTACCGAGAAGTACCGGCCGTGGCCGAAGCCCTGGACAAAGCCGGCTGCTGAATTCACGCTCCAGAATTCGTTGCGGTGGTACGCCGGATCCAGTCCAGGTAGCCATCCGAGGCCGCCACGATCGGTACGGCCGAGATCTCCGGGTTCTTCCAGGGATGGTGTTCCAGGAGGTGGGCCTCAAGTTCCTTGTACCGGTCTGTGTGCGTTTTGAGCAGCAACCGCCACTCCTGGCCCGTCCCGAACTCGCCGAGGTGCCAGAACGCCGACTCCACCGGCCCCACGATCTGGGCACCGGCGGCGAGTCGCGCTTCCAGCGCCGATCGTGCCAGCTTCCGGGCAGCTTCCCGGCTCTCAGTCGCCGTCGAAACCTCGATGAAGCCAGTCATGGTGTCGAGCGTAATGGTTTTCGTCGCCGCACCCTCACGTTCGCTGCCCAGCATCCCTGTGAGCTGCACGGTCACGCCGGGCGCGCCGTTCAAGTCCGAAGCAGCGCTGGGCCGACCACCAGACGGCGACGGTTTGTCCGGTGGGGCGAATTGGATCGCGACTACGCCCGCGCTGGCGGACGATCGTGAGGTGCCTTTGTGATGGATCCACGGGCGGTCTCGACCGGGTACCGCTTGGCGGAGGATTCCAGCTTGTCGAGGGCGGCCTGGACCAGGTCGACGCCGAGGACGTCGGCCAGTCGGGTCAGGTAGATGACGACGTCGCCGAGTTCGGCGCGTACCCGGGCGCCTGCCTCCGGGTCGTTCATGACGGCGGCGGACTGCTCCGGGGTGAGCCACTGGAACTCCGCGACCAGTTCGCCCATCTCGCCGGCGGCCGCCATGACGAGGTTCTTGGGAGTGTGGAACTGACCCCAGTCCCGCTCGTCGGCGAAGGTACGCAGGCGCTGGGCGAGTTCTTCGACTGATGGCACGTAGCCGAGGCTATCGAGCCTATTCAGCGGCCCTGCCGCCGCGGGCTACGACGTAGAGCACCGGTCGGCGAGCAGGGCTCCTCGGCGTGGCCCTCCTTTTCCTGATCTATCTCCACGTGAGAGTGTCTGGGCTCCACTTACCGGTGGCCACCGTGCCGTCGAGGATGGGATTCAGGCAGGCACCCACGTATGCCAGTGCCGCATCGAGTTGCTGCAGATCAGCACGTAGTGAGCTGCGACGGGCCTCGGCCGGGTAGCCGTCGGTCCAGCCGGTCCCAGGGGAGTGCATGGCGGTGGGCAGTGTCACCCGGCTACGGGCGTTCTGTTCTCGTGAGCGTAGTGCGGCGAGGAGCAGCGCGGCGTCGACCTCCTGGGAGCCGATGAGGAGGGCCAGGTCGACGAGGTCTCTATAGCGGTTGGAAGGCTCGCCGCCGCCATGTATCTCGTACATCGCGGCCACCTTGTCCGCGATCTGGTCTACCAGCGGATACAGGCGGAAGGTGGGGAGTTCCGGCACGCCGGCAACTTCGAGGATCGGCCTCGGCCGGATTGGCTCTACGGTCGCCACGAAGTGGCGCTCACAGGAAACGTCGATGTCGAAGCTTTCCCACTTGGTGGTGCCGGCGTACACCTCGGTCTTCAACCTAAGGGCATCGTCCACCAACAGCGCGACTGATCGGACGATCTCGAACCTCAGATAGTCACCGAGGTTACGGCGGCCGATGGCACGCAGTTCAGCTTCGGCCAGGGCGGGCTCCGCTTCGAGGTGCAGTAGATCGATGTCCCGGCTGTGCCGTGCGCCGGGAATCCTCGTCAGCAGGCCGATCCCGCCCTTGAGGACCCACAGCGACCCGTCCTGGAACACTCGGGCGAGAAAGCGTTGGTAGAGGAATTCGCGTCGTAGCTCGGTGAACGGCCGGTGCGTTTCACGGGCCAGAGCTCTCAGCTTCGCGTCCACCGCGGAGCGAAACGCCGCTGCCGTCTGGTACGACTTGTCGCCACTCATCGCTCGTGTCCTCTGTCTGGATGCGCGCTGTCCGCAGGCGATGGTGCTGCTTCGATCTGCTGCTGTACCGCTGCCTTGACTCCTGCCGGGAGTCCGTCCAGCCATCGTTGGATTGCTGCTCTTGTGTCGGCGGTGCTATCCAGCGACGCGATCAGGTCGGCGATCGTCTTGCCTATCGTGACCTGAACGACAGGGTGGGAGAGGAGATCAGGCGCCGCCGTCCGCTGCATCTGGGCGACTGCCTCGAAGAACCCGGTGGCGGCGAGGGAATTCACGTGGTCGCGTACCGAATCGCTGAACGCCCCTGAGTGGATCAGCTGATTGACCAGCAGTTGCTGGGTCTCGGGGCCGGCGCGCGTCGCCATGTCGAGTGCGGACTGCGGTGCACCCGCTTCCTGCACGAGAAGGTCGACAAGCTTGCCGCCGTCACCCGCGGTGACTCCGTATGCCCGGGCGTGCGGTGCGAGGGCGGTAGCGACTTGGCCCAGGCTCACACCGCCGCGTAGTAGCGCGTCACGAACGACCCCCGCCAGGTGTCCCCGATCGATGCGGGCGGTGGCGAGGTCTTCGATCGTGCGCAGTGGGGTGGTGACCGGAAGTCCGTCCGCGAGCGTCCAGTCGTGTTCGCCGATCTTCCCGCGATGAATGCGAACGTCCTCTCGGCGGGTCTGGCGGCGCACTGAAGCGGTGAATTCGAGCACGTCGGCGTCGAGATCGCCAAGTTCCTGGAGGGCGGCGGCCGAGCGGTGGGACACGACGTCGATCGGGCCGGCGGCGATTCTTTCGGCGGCGGTACGGTGAGGGTCGAGCGCGATCCAGGCGGCGCGTAGCTCATCGTGCGGCCCCGGAGGGCTGCCCACCAGACGGTAGACCCCATGGGTAAGCCGCTCCACCTGTCCGTTGGCAGCGAGTCGGGCCAGCGTACGCGCGTCAGCGCCCACGGCGGTAGCCTGCGCGGTGCTGATCATGCCCCATTGGTCTGAGGCAACTCCGGCGATCTCTGGGAGCTTTGTCCGCTTCACGATGCAATCTCTAACTGCGAAATTCCGTACCTTGCTGCAATCTTACCCTACAGAGGTAATTTTGCAGCAAGGATGGGGGAACTGCAGCTAGTACTACGTCACCAGCATCTTCTCTCGCGTGGGACACGATGCTCGGGCGGCTGGTAGAGGCCGATTGTCGTCTATCGAGTCGGCGCCTGGCCAACGTCAAGTTCTCCTACCTGCGCGACTCGTACGAGGAGTTCACAGACGACGCAAGCGTGGCCGGCCAGCCAGAGCCCGACCGGCCACGGCTGAACGCTCAGATGCACCGGCCCCGTGCAGCTGACCGTGGCCGGTCCGGTGAACCGCCGGCTCACAGCCCGGCCGTGCAGGTCCACCCCAGGCTCAGCTTCCGCTGCGGCACCGACGCGGTCCGCGTTTCGTCTCGCTCGGGAACGATGTGGCAGGACGGCGAAGCGTCAAGCCAGACGGCGGACGACGAGCACGCGTCGACTTGTATGACGAGCCCGGTCGTACGTTCCGGCTGCCGCCCCGTTGGGCCCGGTGCTCCGGGTAGCTCACCCACCCGTCGATCATTTGGTTTTCACAAGACGACGGCGGCGCCTGCCAGTGGAGATGCTGGCGGCGCCGCCGTGGGCCGGGGTTACCGGGTGGCACGGTCTTCGTCGAGCTAGGGGTTCGAGGTCGCCCCGGTCGTCGGATTCGTTTCGGCGCCGGGCCCGTCGTAACGCTCGGGGTAACGCGCTGGGTGCGCGGCTCTGCGCATGAACGCGATGTGCCCGAGTCTCTCAAAATTGACCAGTTCCCAGCCGCGGGTCTCCAACAGTTCGACCGTCGCCAGGACCGTGTCGACCTTGACATCGAGCTCGGCCCGGTTATAGGGGACGACCTGGATCGGCGTCCGGGTCGTCAGGAACATGTAGCGAAATGGGTAGGCGTCGATGTTCACCCGTCCGGCGAGGACGTCTTCGGCGAAAACCCGGCGCGGCGGGCGGGGAAGCGTCACGCGGGGACCAGCGCAGTGAGCATGTCCGTGGCGATCGCCGATGCCGCGTCGCGTAGGGCGTCCTCGCCCTCGGCGTCGCCCTTCTTGGGCGTGAGTGTGATGGTGAGCCTGGCGTTGCCCGAGCGCACGGCCACCTGGATCTCGTGCAGGCCTGGGGGGTTCGAGATGAAGGCCAGCTCACCGACGCCGTTCAGCGGCGTGGGCAGGATGATGCTGGGGGTCTGCCACGCGGCATCGGCCGCTTCCTGCGATTTTGTTGTCATGACGTGCAGCGTTGCCCTCGTGGCCGTGTCGTCGCCCGGGCCCCACCGGCAGTCAATTATGTTGCCGGTCTTCAAGTTGCTCGAGTTGGTGACCGTGCCGGCGCCGCTGATCCCGAGGGCGCGCGCCGCCGGGTTGGTCAGCTCCGGGCACCTGAGGCCGTCGGTCTTCCACTTGTGGCTGACCGGCGGCGTTGGCCAGGGCGCGACCGAGGACTCCGGGAACGGCAGGGGGCTCGCACTGCGGGAGGACAGGCCCATGTTGGGCTGCGGGACGTCGGGGCCGGAACAGCCGACCAGGGCCGACGCGGTCGCGGCGGCCAGGCCGGTGAACAGCAGTCGGGCCCTCACGCGTTCACCGCCTGGGGCCAGTGGCCGCCGGAGAACGCCCGGTGGTCGCTGTGCTCGCTCGCGACTTCCCCGACCAGGTTCAGCACGTCGGCGAGCCGGTCAGCGAGGCTGATCAGGTACTCCACAATGCTGGCGACGATCTTGCCGAGGGTCTCCGACAGGTCGTTGGCGGCCTCCTGGGCGCTCAACGGGTCGAGCGCGCCAGTAGCCTCGGTGAGGTCGCCGATCACCACGGTGATCTCATCCACGACGGGGATGGCCTGTTTGGCCAAATCGGTGACGAAGTGGACGTTCGCGGTCGCCACGTCGGACAGCCACTTGCTGAGGCTTTTGACCTCGTCGATCGCCTGGCCGACGGCGTCGTTCTGGTAGGTCTCGCGGCTCTTGTACGTGTCGTGCGCGGGGCCGTGCCAGGTGTCGATCTCGCCGGACTGGGCGACGTCGGGCATGATTTCGCTGAGGTGCGTGTTCACCTGGGTCGACCAGTCGAGGCCGACCTGGAACAGCGACAGGACCGGCACCGAGCCGTTGAGCGTCTTCTCCAGCTTGTCGAGGATCTCGCCGACCTTCTTGCGCGCCTCCTCGATCGCGGCCTGGAAGCCCTTCAGCGCATCCTTGATCTCGTCGGTGAACCACTCCACGACCTTGTTCCACCAGTGGTCCTCCTCGAGCTTCTTGCGGACGGCCGCGATGAAGTGCTCGACCGCCTGGGTCAATTGGTCCCACGCCGTGTGGATGTTCCTGACGCCCGTCTCCAGCGTCTCGATCGCGGCGTTGAAGGTGCCCAACAGGGCCGGGGCGAAGGTGTCGTCCGTCGGTGCCATGTCGTCCTCCCGTTACCTGGGCCAGTCGCCCTTGGCGATCCCGTCGAAGTTCTGCACCGAGTCGGCATCCGCGCCGTCGTACCAGTCGGCGTTCTGCTTCAGCGCGTTGGACATCGCCTCGAACTGCACCACGGCCTCCTTGAACAGGCCGGTCAGCTTGTCGAACTCTTTCTGGTACGCGTTGTGCAGGTCGCTGGCGGTGGCGATGCCGACGGGACCGTCGATGATAACGGTGAACGCGCTCAGTTCGAGGGTCTGCTGGGAGGCGAGCGTCGAGACCGTCGTCATGCGGTCGGCGAGGTCGTTCCAGTTCTTGGCGGCCTTGCGCAGGCCGTCCGTGGCGACCGCGATGTTCTTCTCGGAGTACCAGTTGTAGTCATTGCCCATCATCTCTCCCCGTGACGTGCATAGCTGGGACGGGCGGCGAGCAGCGCGTCCCGGGCGTCGGCGGCCAGCTCCGAGGCGTCCTCGGGACGTAGACCGTACTCGTTGACCCGGGCGCTCTCGATGACGGTGCCGCGGACCACCAGGGTGAACAGGTTGCGCGGACCGCTGACCTCGCGCGGCTCGTCGCTGCTGACCTGGTCCAACAAGCGCATCGCTGCGGCCATGTCGGCGGTGGCCTGGTCGATTTGGCGGCGCAAGGTGTCGAGATCGTCGGCGCCGGAGTGGCCGGCGGGGTACGACGGCTCGTACGGATCCTCGTCGCGGCCCTCGGACGGCGGCTCCCAGGTGCGGCCGTGGCGACGGAGGACCATGCGGGCGAAGGTGGCCTTTTCGCGGGCGAAACGGTACGCCTGCAGCACGGCGCTCGCGATGGCATGCGGGCCGACGGCATTCCACCAGCCGTCG
Organism: Planosporangium spinosum; assembly: GCF_049999945.1. Lineage (NCBI taxonomy): Bacteria > Bacillati > Actinomycetota > Actinomycetes > Micromonosporales > Micromonosporaceae > Planosporangium > Planosporangium spinosum. The sequence continues at coordinate 29,975 of NZ_JBLYUB010000031.1, forward strand.
GTGATGCCGACCTGAACCGGATGGCCGTCGAGCCGGATCACGCAGTACACCGTTCCCGAGGCGTCCGCGCCCTCGATGCTGTCCAGGCCCGGCACCGGCTGGCCCGGTGGGGTGTGCGCCAGCGCGTCCTCGAGGTTCTCGACGAACCTCCGGGTGTCACGTATCCGGAACTCATCGAAATCTGTCATTCGCATCCTTGGCTAGGTCCCGCGCGGAATGGTATGCGCGAGGGCCAAAGCTGTGGGGGCACGCTTTCCACTCGGAAACTGGGATAGTTCCGGTCAGAACGGCGTCATCGTGACGGCCGACCGAACGGGAGGTAGGCGTTGTGCACGAGAAACTCCTGTTTATGCGTCAAGTATGCGACCGCGTTGGTGACGTGCCTCACCGCTTCGCGGGTCGGTGGGTAGCTGCCTGATGGTCCGCTGTCCACGCGCCGCCGGCCGGGTCTTCCATCGTGGGGTGTGCGCCGCACCGGCGCGCGACAGAGCGGGCAGTCCTTGCCGGGGTCGACACTGCGCACAGGCTGCCAGTACCGGGCGGGACAGGAAACCTAGTCCGGCATCCCGCTCGCGCTTTCCAGCACCTCGATCCGGATGTCATGCAGGGTCGACAGCAGCGCCTTCCAGGGAAACAGGCCCGCCGATGCCGGCCCCATGTTCGGCGTCGGCAACGGGTACGCGTCCGGGTCGAACAGCAGCCGCACGCCCCATTCCCTCAACTGGCGGATGCTGTTGACGAAGGCCGGATGCCGCGCGAGGGCGACGTTCGCGGTGGGTACCGCGACGATGGGCCGTCCGAGGCCCACCGCCTCGTTCAGGATGCCGAGCGCAAGGGTGTCACTGATCCCGGCGGCCATCTTGTTGATGGTGTTGAAGGTCGCGGGCGCGACCGCGAACGCGTCCGCCGGCGGGAGCACGTCCGGCTCGTCGGGCTGCTTGTACTCGTGGCGGACGGGATGGCCGGTGAGTGCTGACAGGGCCTCGACGTCCAGGAATCGCAGTGCGGTCGGGGTGGCGATCACGCAAACGTCCCAGCCGTCGTGCTGCAACTCGGGGATAGCGGTGGGTAGATCGCCGGCTGCTCTGCCGCCGCAGGCGACCAGGTAGAGCACCGGTGCGCGAGTGGGAACCATGAGGGCCATTCTTCCTTCGCGGCACCGCAATGTACTCCGCGGTACTCCGCGCCGGCCGAGCGTGAACGCCTGCCGGCGAGGCTCGCTCCGCGCGCGTGGGACGGCCGCGACGCGTCCGGCGGGCGCCGGCTATGCGGCTGGCGGACGATCGTGAGGCGCCTTCGCGCTGAATTCGCGGGATGCCTCGGCCGGGTACCGCTTCGCGGAGGACTCCAGCGTGTCCAGGGCGGCCCGGACCAGGTCGACGCCGAGGACGTCGGCCAGCCGGGTCAGGCAGATGACGACGTCACCGAGTTCGGCGGGCATCGTTGCGTTCGGGGTGCCGGCGGTACCGGCGTGGCATGAAGGCCGGTACCGCCGATCCGGCGGAGGTCGTCCCTCCGTCAGCAGGTGATCCAGGCGCCGTTGGAGACCCCGAAACCGTTGGTGTTGTCCCACAGGCTGATGACGTAGTAGTGCTTGCCTGAGGAGCACGTCATCGACAGGTTCGTGGCCCTGGTACCCCGGTACGTGGACGAGGCGTACTGGGTGCCGTCCCGGTAGAGAGTCGCCGTGAACGACGGAGAGCCCGAGGCGCAGTAAGACTCGAAGTATCCGTACACCCTCGAGCCGGACTTGTACGGCGGCTTCGTGATCATGTCGCACTCGGCGGCGAGCGAGACGGAACGGGTCGAGGACTCCGAGGCCGCCGCCGCTGTCGCCGGAACGAGCGCGACCGTGGTCGCCGCGACCGCGGTCAGGACACCTATTGCCTTACGTGATACGGACATCTATCCCACCTTCCTGGGAGCGCCGTCAGTGCCCGAACCGAACCGGTGCCGTTGCCGGTGGGTCTGACTGCGGCTGGCGATTACTCGTACCTGGCGACGGTCACACGGCGACCTTGTGCAGATCTGGGAGAGACCTTGAACGCACTGGTCGCACCGCAAGCCGGGGGAGGCGAACGACGACACGGCGGCCCGCCGGCCCGGCCCGCCATCGCGCTTGGCGACCAGGCCGGCGAACTCGTCGCGGTCCCGGGCGGCGGGCTCGCCGCGCAGCAGCGCGTGCAGCACGGCCATGAAGTGCGACCTACCGGAGCCGAAGGAGCCGTGCAGGTACGCCGCCCGCGACGTGCCGGCCGCCAGGGCGAGGGAGATCAGCCCCGGTCATGCATCGGCTTTAGCTACCTTCGGTGAGATGGGCACTCTGTGGCATGGATGAGACAGGTTCGCCGCCCGGGGGAGTACGGCGGATCCACGGGAAGTCCTCGGCGCTGTGGTCGTGCGGCGCCATGCAATCGACGATCCAGATGGGGCCGTCGGCGCATTCGACCCGGATCCCGTCCGACGGTTCCGTGCGGGTCCTGAGCACCTCCAACCGGTCACCGTTGACGTCGGCGACCGGCCCGTGAGTGCCCGACGTGGCGAACCGGAACGTGCGGACCTGGTTGTGGACCTCGTCGGCGGTGCGCGTCCAGTCAACGGCGAGGAACTCCCGCTCCATCCAACCCGCGTACGAAGCGGCACTCGAATCCTGCCGGACGCCCTCGTGCCCGTCGCCGACGAGAGCGAGGGCGTCGGCGAGGAGGTCGGGAACGGCGGCGGCGACGTGGCCGAACAGCCGCTCCGCCACCGCGTCCTCGGCGACGGGGATGCCGCCTTTCTGGATGACGACCGGCCCGGTGTCGAAATCCTCGTCCATCCGGTGGACGGTCACACCGATCTCGCGGTCGCCGTTGCGAATCGCCCAGTGAACGGGTATCGGTCCTCGGTACCTCGGCAGGAGTGACGAGTGGACGTTGATGGCGCCCAGTCGGGCGATTCGCAGTACGGATGCCGGAAGCTTCCACGGGAAGCAGTAGCACACCAGAAGGTCCGGCCGGTAGCCGGCCAGCGCACGTTCCAGATGCGCCGCACGTGCCGGCAGCAGCAGATCCGTCCCGCTCGGGACGGCGTCGATCACGCCGCTGATGGCAGACCGCGTCGCCGCGTCCGCCCGGCCGGCTGGTCGTGGGGAGCGGGCGGAGACATAGGCCACCGGTTCATGCCCTGCCCGGGTGCACGCAGTCTGGAGTGGGGCGAAGTCGTCAGCGCCGTGAGACAACAAAACGAGGCGCATTTTCTCCGCCACACCCACCCTCGTCGCAGCGCTGCAGAATATCGGGAGTCCTGGTCCGGTCGACTACGCTTCTGGAATGTCGGGCTTTGCCGCGACCAGCAGGGCTCGGGGGATCACCACCAGGCGCTCGTCGGGGGCGACACTGACGCCGTCGGGAAGGCGTGCCGTGTAGGTTGAGGTGAGGTCGCGACCGACCACCGCGATGTCACCGTTGTCGAGCTCCCAGATGTCCGGGCATCCGGAACCGCCGGAGGTCTGTCCCAGTTCTGCGGCGGACTTGCCCAGGCGGCGCTTCAGGGACGCGGATGGATCGGCTTCCCATGGTCGTTGCATTTCGCCTCCTCTGACGAGGCCATGCGCGTGCCAACGGGTGGCAGCCGTATGGCGTCGTTGCCCTACGGGCCATTCGGCACGCGTCACGTTACGACCTCGCGTCCATAGCGGCAACGGACAAGACGGGGGCCTGCACTCCGAAAAGCGGCGAGCCGACCGGGATTCCCTGTCCCGTCATCGCACGGCGGCGTGAGCAGGGAGCGGTTCGGCTCCGTCGCCGGCTCGATCAGCGTTGGGCTTGCCCCTGAAGCGTTCGCTGGGATGCTTGCGTCGACGCTTGGCTGGGCACCGTCGGGCGCCTTGAGCAACCCGTCGGTCCACGGTTCGATGACCTGGAAGCGGTCTATCCCACCCGGTCCGAGTTCATCTCCCGATGCCACCGCATGCCGTGTTCGACGGGGCAACCGACCGCTTGTCCCGGTGATCACGCGAGTATGCTGCGTCGACGGCGTGACGTGGAGATTCGGCGGCGGCTGAGACCGCGACCCTGCTATCCACTCGCGGAGCGTACGGAAGGCGTCGACAAGCATGATGGAAGACGAGCGGGTCGGGAACCAGCAGCGGACCCAGGTGTTGGAACTGCTCGGCGCCGCCTTGGAACAGGGCTACATCACGCTCGAGGAGTACGAGCAGCGGATGGCCACGGTGAGCGCGGCGCAAACGATGTCCGTGCTGTACAACCAGGTCGCAGATCTGCCGGCGCAGTTCAGATGGGATCCGCGCCCGGCCGCCCAGCAGTCCGGCGGGTGGTCGCCCGTCCAGCAGCCCGTCGCGGGACCGGCTGTTCAGCCTCTCACCGAGGAGAAGGCGCGGACGTTCGCCCTCACCGCGCTGGTGTTCGGGGCCGCGTCCATACCCCTGTCGGTCTGCTTTGTCGGCTGGCTGCTCGGCATCGCCGCCATCATCTTCAGCGTCCCGGGCGCCAAGGGGACCGGCAGTTGGACCAAGGCGTTCGTGGGCCGTGTCCTGGGCATCCTGGGCATCGTCATCGAGTTGGGCCTCGTCGCGATCCTCATCTTCGGCAACACGGCCAAGCCCGACGGTACGTAGGCTCTACCGCCGCTGCGGCAGGTGAACGGTGCGCAGCGCGTCGAGGCCTGCCTCTGTTGTTCCGGATCGATGCGCCTGGTTCCACTACACCTGGCCGCGCCGTCCTGGCGCGGACCGAGGTGGACGGAGATCGGCCAGCGGGTCACGGGGGCGGACACCACACTCATCGATCGGCAGTCGCCCGTCCGTCGTCCAGCGTCACCGCGACGTTCACCCTTGGCGGCTCGCCCGGTCGGACAGACCCGGCTGGCTTAACAGTTCGCACTCGCCGGTCGGCTCTTGTGGGTGACGGCGTGACTCTGCTGAGCTACAGCACGCACGGTAAACGTCCGGTGCGGATGCACGATCGCCCGGTGGGGCGGCCCGTTGCCGGCTCGACCGGACGGCGCCTTGTGACGTGGCTGCTCGTGAAGGCAGTTCCCGCTGGTCAACGTCTTGGCGCGGGTCCGTCGGGGCGGGTGAGGTGAGCTCCGGACGGTGGTCGCGATGCGGCTCACCGCCGGGTCGAAGAGAGGGTGAGGGGACGGCCAATGGGTCGGCTGCTGCCACCCAATCTCGAGCTCGCCCGCGAGCTGCTGGCCGCACGCGGGCCACTGTCGCCTGACGAGCTCGCCGCCGTGCTCCGCGACAGCGGTGTCGTATTGGGCGCGGCGCGACTGGCCAAGCTGCCGGACCGGTACCCGGACGCCTTCGCGTTCGACGAGCGCGGGCACCTGGTGCTTCCCGGCCCAGCCGGAGACACTGACGGCGATCACGCGGACGAACCGGGCGGCGACGACGACTCCGACGGTCCCGCGTGGCTGAGGGTCGAGCGACCGCTGGCGATCTCCATCGAGGACCTGGTCGTGATCACCGCGGGCCGGCCCGCGGCGGACCTCACCGCGCGCCGGCCCGCGGCGGACCTCGCCGCGCGCCGGCCCGCAGCTGACCTTGCCGCGCTGCGGCTCCGCGACGGGCACGCGGCCCTGATACCGGCCGGGCCCGATCAGGCAGCCAAGGTCCGGGAATTCGCGGCCGGCGCGTCCGGCGTGGTCTGCTACGGAGCGGTACCCGGCGGATCCACCGTGCTGGCGGACCTGCCCGGCGCGCTGATCGACCTGCGGCTGCTCGCGCTGCTCGACGAGCCCGGCAGACCGTACGGACGGCTCTCGGAGCTGTGCGCCGCCCTCGGCGTCGAGCTGCGCGGCGGTCTCGTCGAGGAGGCCCGTGCCATCGCCGAGTGCCTCCGGATCCTGGTCGAGAAGTCCGACCTGTCGGACGCCTCGTGGCGGCTGGCCGCGGCCTGTCTCGTCGCCGGTGGCTCGGACCTGGTCCGGGTGCTGCCGGCCGTGCCGTTGCCGCGGGAGGCGACGGACGGCATCGAGTGCGCCGTGGACCCGCTGCTCGCCCTGCCCGAGGCAGCCACGCAAGCGCCGGGCACCGCCTACGAGGCCGTACGCGACGCGTTCGCCAGGCTGGGCGACTTCGGGTACGCGCCGCGCCGCTCGCAGCGCGAGATGGCCGACACGGTGGCCGAGGTTCTCGACTCCGGTGGACTGCTCGCGGTCGAGGCGCCCACCGGCACCGGGAAGTCCCTCGCCTATCTTGTGCCCGCGGCCGGCCGGGCGGCGCGCCCCCGCCGGCCCGTGGTCGTCGCGACCGCGACCAAGGTGCTGCAGCAGCAACTCCGGCGCGACGTCGCCAGGCTGCAGCAACAGCGGCTGTTCCGGGTACCGTTCCGGCAGCTGTTCGGCGTCGCCAACTACATCTGCCCGCGGGAGCTGGCCAACGGCCTGCACTCGTCGGAGCCCGACGCCGGGCCGGAGCACTGGCTGGCCCTCGCCGTGGCCGTCCGCGCGCTGGCCACCGCGGCCACCGGGGTGTGGGACGAGGTGGCCGACGCTGACGTGGCCCGCGACCGGCCCGGCTATGCGGCCACCCGGGCGATTCTGCGCACCGACTCCGACTCCTGTGAACGGGCCGAGTGCGAGTGGGCCGCGAAGTGTCCGCTGTTCACCCGCCTCGCCGGGATGGCCGAGCGCCCCGGGGTCGTCGCCGTCAACCACGCGCTGGTCGCGGCCTGGGCGAAGCTGGCACGGGAGGGCGTGCCGAGCCCCGGCGACGTCCTGGCGGCCGGGGTCACCGACCTGATCTTCGACGAGGCGCACGAACTCGAGGACTCGCTGACCGGCGCCTGGACCGAGTCGGTGGGCCGCGTCGACCTGGTCGCGCTCGCCGCCCGCCTCGACGGGCGGACCGGGCTCGACCGGCAGCTGCGCCGGCTGGCCAAGCGCGGCGTCGACCTGCGCGGTGAGCACACGTTTCCCCGCCTCGGCCGGCACCTGCTCGCGGGTACGAAGAAGCTCACCGACACGGTCGATGAGTACCTGCACGAGTACGGCGGCAGCGCCCGCTCAGCGGTCCTGCGTGCCGGGATCGTCCGGGGCCGGTCGGAGTACCGGCAGGTCTGGGACGCCACGATCGGCCTCGACCGGACCCTTCAGCAGGCGCTCCTGGCGCTGACCTCCGTCGCGGAGGCGGGCCGTGACGTGTCGGCGACGGCGCCGCCCCGGGCCCGCCGCCTGCTGCGTAGCGTCGTCGTCCGCGCCACCGGCGCGGCGCGGGCGGTGGAGAAGACCCGCGAGGTACTCGGCCACCTCAGGAGCCTCGACGACGAGCATCTGTGGGTGTACCGGCTGTCGGAAGACCCGGAGAGCCGGGAGAAACGGGAGAGTCGGAAAGACCCCGAGAACCAGGAAGGGCCGGTCGACTGGGCCTTCGAGTGCGTACCGATCGACGTCAGCACCGCGTTCGCCGACGGTATCGTCGCCCCCGCCCGCAGCGTCAGCCTGACCAGCGCCACGCTGACCACCGGCGGAACATTCGACTTCCTCCAGTCCCGGCTGGGCGTACGGGTCGAGGCCGGCAGCAGCGAACCCGGGGTCTTCCAGGGCAAGCTCCTGGAGAGCCCGTTCCACCATGACCAGCAGTCCGCGGTCGTCCTCACCAGCCACCTCCCGGTACCGGTGCCGAGCCAGGAACAGGAGTTCGTCGAGGAGTTCGCCCGCGACCAGGTCGGGTTCCTGTCGCTGACCGGCGGGAAGGCGCTCACGCTCTTCGCCGCCCGCAAACGTATGGAGGCGGTCGCCGACCTCGTCCGCCAACGCGCCGCCGACCTGGAGCAGCGCGGCGTGCAGTTGCTGGTGCAGGGCGAGGCGGGCCGCACCGAGATCTCCGAGCGGTTCCGGACCGAGCCGGGGACGGTGGTCTACGGGCTGCGCTCGTACTGGCAGGGCTTCGACGCACCGGGCGAGACGCTGAGCTACCTGGTGCTGGAGAAGCCGCCCTACCCCCATCCGGACGACCCGGTGGTCGCGGCTCGGGTACGCGCCATCGCCGACCGCGGGGGAGACCCGTTCCTCGAGTACGTGGTACCCAAGACGGCGATCCTGTTCGCCCAGGGCTTCGGCCGGCTCATCCGCACCGAGAACGACCGCGGTGTCGCCCTGGTCTGCGACCGGCGGATGCAGTCGCCCAGCACCGCCAACCGGCTGCTGCTGTCGACCCTGCCCGGCCCGGAGGTGCACTACGCGCTCGACCGGGACGACGCCTGGCGGTACGCGCTGCGCTTCGTCACCGGCGAGGATCCCGACCTGTCGGACGCCCTGGCGCTCGCCGGCAGCGAGGTCGACGCGATTCTCGACCGGTTGCGCCTGGTCGACGGTGAGGATCCCGAAGCCAAGCTGCGCGAGGCGGCCCGCCTGCTGTTCGGCATCGAGCACCTGCGCGACGCCCAGCTCGAACTGATGATCGCGCATCTGCGCGGCGAGGACACCCTCGGCCTGCTGCCCACCGGCAGCGGGAAGTCGCTGTGCTTCCAACTGCCGGCACTGATCCGGCCCGACGACCGGGCGACGGTCGTGGTCAGCCCGCTCGTCGCGCTCATCAAGGACCAGCTCGACGACCTGCGCGGCCGCCGCGGCATCTCCCGCGTCCAGGGCATCACCGCGAACACGTCCACCGCCCTGCGTACCGAGATCCTGCGGGACGTGGCGGCGGGAAAGGTGCGTCTGCTGTACGTGTCCCCGGAGCGGCTCGTCCGCGACCCGGTCCTGCGCCGCGCCCTGGAACGGCAGGACCTGGCGGCGCTGGTGGTCGACGAGGCGCACTGCATCAGCGACTGGGGCCACGACTTCCGGCCGGAGTTCCGGCAGGTGGCCGCGGCGGTCGCGGACCTGGGACGGGCGCCGCGGATGGCGTTGACCGCCACCGCCACCCAACCGGTGGCCGACGACATCAGCAGGACCCTCGAACTCGACGCGCCGGTCCGGGTCGTCCAGCCGTCCGACCGTCCCAACCTGCGGTTCCGCGTCGTCCAGGTGTCCGGCGAACGGGAGCGGGCCCGGGAGCTGCTGCGCATCGTCACCGCGATGGGGGAGACACCGGGGATCGTGTACGCGTCCCGGCGTGCGGTCACCGAGGAGGTCGCGGCGCTGCTGCGGCGGGCCGGTCTCAAGGCCCGGCACTACCACGCCGGCATGGTCCCCGAGCAGCGCGAAGCCGTGCAGGACGACTTCTTCGCCGGTACCACGCAGGTCGTCGTGGCGACCAAGGCGTTCGGGATGGGCGTGAACAAGCCCGACATCGGCTGGGTGGTGCACTACGACCTGCCGGAGTCGCTCGACGCGTACGTCCAGGAGGCGGGGCGGGCGGCGCGCGCCGCGGAGCTGCAGGGGGAGTGCGTCCTGCTCTACAGCGGTGCCGACGTGCGGCGCCGCCGGTCGCACCTCACCGACGACGCCGGAGGCAAGCGGCTGGCCCACGTCACCGCGCTGCTCGGCCAGCTCGCCGGCCAGCGCGGGCGCGGCGCCGACGTCGTCTTCGACCCGGAAGAACTGGCCGACGCCGTCGGGGTCGACGTCGACGAGCTGAACGTGCTTCTCGCCTGGCTGGAACGTACCGGCGCGATCGAGCAGCAGCCCGACTGCACGGCCCGGGGGACCGTGCACGTGGGCCTGCGCGAGCCGGCGGACGCCGAGGAGCGGCGCCGGTTCCGCGAGCTGTCGGTACTGCTGAAGTTCCGGCCGCAGGTCGGCAGCCGCATCGACTTCGAGCGGCTGCGCGAGGAGCACCGGCTCGACCCCGACGCGCTCGAACGTGACCTGGTCGTCTGGTCGCTGGACCGACTGGTCACCTTCTCCTCGTCGCAGCGGTACCGCCGGGTCCGGCTGCTGTCGCAGCGGGTCGACGAGGTGGCGCTGCACCGTGAGGTGAGCCGGTGGACCGCCTGGCAGCGCCGGCAACTCGACGCGATGGTCTCCTACGCCCGCGACGGTGGCTGCCGGCGCGCGGCGATCGTCAGCTACTTCGGGTTCCCGCCGCGCGACTGCGGGCCGGACGACGAGGCGTGCGACGGCTGCGGCGGACGCTCGCCCTGGCTCGACCTGCCGGCGTCGGCGGTACCCGACCCGGAGCTGCTGGTCAACGTCGACCTGGTCGTCCTCCAGGCGGTGGCGTGGGCCGGAACCCTGACCAAGGGACGGTACGGGGAGTTCGGCCTGAAGCAGGCAGTCCTCGGCGCGGAGACCATGCCCGGCGGCCGTCCCCTCGGCGCCGGCCTGCAGCGCTGCCCCCAGTTCGGCGCGCTGCGCTACGTGCGCGCCAACGACCGGCGCTGGGACGAGGCGGTCCGTGACCTCATCAAGGCCGGCCGGATCGCCCGCGAGGACGTCCAGCGGCAGGCCGCCCAGTACACGACCCTCACCCTCACCCCCGCGGGCAGGCAGATACTCGGAGGCCGACATGGCTGAGCGGAGCAGCGTCGAGCGCACCATCACCGAGGAGATGCTCGACAGCGGCGAGATCCCGCTCGGGCCGGTCGAACAGCAGAGACTCGGCATTCCCGACCGCTCGACCGCGCTCACCCTGGTGGCGGACGGGGACGAGCTGTCCGTTGCCTGGTCGGGCGGGCGCCGCCGGCTGACCGGGGAGCCGCTGCTGGAGTACCTCCAGGACACCGGCCGGATCGGCGGCCTTGTCCGGCTGGAACGGCGCGACGGCGGGCAGCTCGAACTCGTCGTGCTCGCCAGCCGCGGCAACGACTTCTCGACCCGGTCGCACTCGCCGCTGTGGGGCGCGTCGTCGCCGGCCGCCACGCCGGGTACCGGCACCACGGCCCCCGCCCGGCGTACCCGGCGCACCAACCGCAGCGACCGGTACCGGCTGCGCCAGCGCGACGAGTACGCGTGGGAAGGTGGGATCGGCTTCCTCACGGAGGCGCGGGCGCACCTTCTCGGCGCGTTGAAGGCCGGCGGCTGGGATCCGGCGGACGCCGTGGAGATCCGCCTGGAGGGCGAGCGGCTGGCCACCCTCGACCAGTTCGAGGAACTACTGGCCGTCGACGTGGCCAACATCGAGCACATGCCGCACCAGGAGGCCGCCGCCCGCACCGTACTGGCGCGGATGAACGGACGCGGGATCCTCGCCGACGAGGTCGGTCTCGGCAAGACCGTCGAGGGCGGGCTGGTCCTCAAGGAGCTGCTGCTGCGCGGCCTCGCCGAGCGGGTGCTCATCATCTGCCCGGCGCCACTGCGCGACCAGTGGCGCGAGGAGCTGCGCGACAAGTTCGGCGAGGACTTCGTGGTCCTCGGCAGCGGCCAGGACCGGGCCGCCTTCGCGCAGGACCGCCTCATCATGACCCATCAGCTGGCCATGCGTAATGCCGACCGGATGGACAAGCCGTTCGACCTGGTCATCATCGACGAGGCGCACCGGCTGGCCGGCGCCGGCGCCCGCGTCACCCGCGAGAAGCTCGGCCGGCTGGTGGCCGAGGCGCCCCGGGCCCTGTTCCTCACCGCCACGCCGGTGCAGAACAACCTGCTTGAGCTGTACCGCCTCGTGGAGCTGCTGCGCCCCGAGACGTTCCAGTCCGAACGCGACTTCATCAACCGCTTCGTGGACCGGTCCGATCCGCGCCGGCCGGTCAACGCGCCCGAGCTGCGCACGCTGGTCAGGGACGTCATCATCCGCACCACCCGCCAGCAGGCGGGGCTGGACAAGGTCAGGCGGATGCCGCCGCTGGACCTCCCGATCACGCTGAGCAGACCCGAGCGGCAGCTGTACGACCTGATCATCGATGCGCTCCGGCACAAGATGACGCACCCGGGCGACACGATGCGCCGCCGCCAGCTCGCCCTGCGCCTGACCGCCTCCCCGCGCGCGGTCATGAAGAGTGCGTTGCGGATCGCCGGAAAGCACTCCGACCCCGAGGTCCGGCAGGTAATGACCGACATCGGCCACCTCGCCGGGGACATCCACCACACCGCCCGCGAACAGGCCGCGCTGCAGGTGCTGCACAAGTGGCTGGACGAGCACGGCCGGGTGCTGCTGTTCACCCAGCACACCGACACCCTCGACGGGCTGCTGCGGCTGCTGGCCACCGAAGGCATCACCGCCGCGCCGTTCCACGGAGGGATGGCCCACGCCGCCAAAGGCAGGTCGGTGGCCGACTTCCGCGCCGGCAAGGCGCAGGTACTGATCTCCACCGACGCCGGCGCCGAAGGTGTCAACCTGCAGGTCGCCAACTGCGTGCTCAACTACGACCTGCCGTGGAACCCGATGCGCATCGAACAGCGCATCGGCCGGGTGCACCGGCTCACCCAGACCCGCGACGTGTACATCGCCAACCTGTTCGCCCGCGACACCGTCGACGAAGCCGTCTACCGGCTGCTGCACGACAAGCTCGCCATGTTCGAGCTGCTGTTCGGGCAGGTCGTCACGGTACTGGGCGAGCTCGAAGGCACCCAGGACGCCAGCATGGAGAACCGGGTTCTCGAGGCGCTGTACGCCAAGAGTGACGGCACCATGCAGCAGCGGCTCAACGAGCTCGGCAGCCAACTGGAGAAGGCGCGCAGCCGGGCACTGGACATGATGCAGGCCGACAACGGCCTCAACGACTGGATCGCCCAGCGCAACGAGGAACGCAAGGCGCGGGCCGAGCAGGAACAGGCCCGCGAACTGTTGCCGGACCCGGCCAAGCGCGCCCGCCGCCGCCAGCAGGACGTGGAGCAGTTCGTGCGCCGCTTCCTGAAGCTCGCCGGAGCTGAGGAGACCTACTCCGCCGAAGGCTTCGTCATCGTCAAGCTCCCCGCCGACCTCACGGAGGTGATGGACGGGCGCGAGGAGCTGTATCTGGCGTTCACGAACGCGGCCCTCGAGCACCACCCCGAGGCGGAGCTGTGCGTGGTCGGTTCGGAGGTCTTCGACGAGGTGCTGCGGGTAATGCGTGAGCACGGCGACCTCACCGGATCGGTACGCACGTTGCCGGCCGTCCACGCCGACCCGATCACCCCGCACGCGCCCATGGTCCGGCTGGCCGACCGGCGCATCGAACCGACCGAGGACTGGTCGGCGCGGGCGACGTACCGGGTACAGGACAGCTCCTCGGGCGGTACCCAGGAACTCGTCACCATCCAGGTCGGCGCGCGGGTCTCCGAGGACGGGGAACGCGAACCGCTCGCCGACGGCGCGCGGCTGCCGGCCGGGTTGACCGCCGCGGACGTGCTGCAGGAGGTCGACCTGCACGCAGCCGTCGAACTCACCGACCGGCTGGAAGCGGCGCGCAGAGCCGACCAGCAACGCGAGGACGACGCCCGGCAGAAGATGCTCGGCAACCTGCGCAAGGAGGTCGACGAGGTCGAGACGAAGCTCGCGAATACCTGGGGCCCCTATGAGCGCTCCGAGTTGTACGAGCGCCTTGACCAGCTGGACCGCGCGATCCGGACCGCGAGTAAGCGGGTGGTGGTCGGCGGGCACACGGAGCTGCGGGCCGAACTGCTCGCCGTCGAGTTCCAGGGCTCGGACGAGCTGCGGGTGGTCGAGCGCTGGGAGCACGTCAACGGGGCGGTGCGGGAGATCCGGTACCCGTGGACCGGAGACCTTGCCGACCACATCTTCATGTGCGAGGCCACCGGCGTCGCGGTCGGCACCTTCGCGCTGTGCACTGACGCCCACGTCGTCGATGCGTCGGCGCTCGACCGGTGCGAGATCTGCGACCTGGACCGGTGTGCCGCGTGTGGGCCGGCCTGGGCCGTGGCCGCCTGCCCCGGATGCCATCGGCGCGCGTGTGGCGGGTGCCGGCCGCACGGCATCCTGTGCACGGAGTGCCTGAAGCCGGAGCGGGCACCTGACCTCGACAGCGCCTGGGAGCGCGGCTGGCGGCTGGGCAGCGGTGCGCAGCTTCTCGTCGGCGCCCGCCACGCCGTCCTGGTCCGGGAGGACGGCGCCCGGGTCGACATCGTGCCCGACGGCGACCTGACCGACCCGGTACGCGCCAGGCTTCGCGGGCTCGCCGACCGGCTGAACCTGCCGGCCGGCGCCGGTCTGGTCGCCTCCGCCGCCCGCCCGCCCGTTGCCGACCTGGTCGCCGGCGCGGCCTGGGCGGACGTGGAGGACTCGATCTGGTGGACCTGGACCCCCGACGCCGACGGCACCGTCAGCGCCGAGGTGGCTGACCTGTTGCCCGAGCTGTCCGGTCCGGACGCGGTGGGGGAGAGCAGCCTGGGCCTGGCGTCACTGCTGTCGATGCTGCGCAGCGGCGGTGAGGTACCGGCACCGCCGGCCGTGGCGGCGGTGCCGTTCACCGTGGTCCGCCGGGTGGACTGGCAGGAGGGACAGTTCGTCTACCGGGAGCTGTGGCAGGACGGCGACCGGGAGCCGGTGGAGGTCGAACGGGACAGCCAGGCGCTCGCGGCGAGCGCCCACGACGTGCTCCCGTTCTGCCAGCCGGTGGCGGCGACCAGAACCGGTCCGGTCACGGTGGAGATCGACCGGCTCCACCGCTCCTACGTGGTACTCCTCACGGACGGCTCGCACACCTCGACACGGTTCGTCCCCGGAGCGGTGGGTGCCGCCCTCCACGTCGAGGAGCAGTTGGCCAGAATGCTCGCCGCCGCCGAGCTGCCCGCGGACCGGGTCGTGGTCCGTCACCCGGAGACGGGTACGAGCGGCCCCCGGTACGTCAAGGCGGCTGCGGGAACCGCGGTCAGTCGTACGGTGGCGACCGCGTGGGCGCTGCTCAACACCGACGTCGGTGACCCGATGACCGATCCGGTCAGTGACGCCACCCCGAGCGGAGAGTTCACCGGCGCCGAGCGGTGGACCAACGACAGCCTGGCCGGCGCCCTCCGTGAGCTCGCCGGACCGGTGGTTCCCGTGTCGGTGACCCGTTGTGTCACGGTCGACGAACGGTGGCGGTCCGACCATGGCGAAGCGACCCGGGCATACCTGGTGGCTCCGGCCGAACCGGTTGATGCCGCGCTACTCGCCGGCCGCTTTCTCGTGCACCCCGAAGAGCCGGTCCTCGGCCGGCTCGACGACGGCGGTCCGGTCGAGAGCCTGGTCGGGATGGACGGTCACGGGCACCTGTACGCGCCGGAGCGGGCGGTCACGTGCCCGGTCTGTGCCGAGACCTACTGTCCCGCCTGCGGTGAGGAAGGCACGATCGCGGGCTGTCGTACCTGCGAGCGGCCGGCCTGCGGCCGGTGCCGGTCCTGCTTCGGTGGCGAACCGCAACGGACTGCCGAGGACTGCGAGCGGTGCGGCGACACCTCCTGCCACGACTGCGGCCGGTACCTGTCGACCGTGGCATGTGAGCTGTGCGCCCGCAGCGTCTGCGCCGCCTGCGTCGACGGCAGGCTCTGCCGTACCTGCTGGGCTCTCGCCCCGGCCACCGCTGGCGACCTCACCGCTCTACCCCCGGAGCTGCTCGCCGACGGGCTCGCGGTGGCCATCGGCCACGATGACGGCGGCTCCGTCGCCCTGCTCGTCGGTGCGCACCGCACCGAACTCGCCGTGTTCTCCGCGTCGGGGCTGCACCGTTGGGAGACCGTACGCTCCGAGCCTGCGCAGGTCGTCGAGGTACGGCTCGCGACCGCGCGGCTGGCCGGCTCCGGCGACGTCGACCTGCGCACGCTGACGGTGCCGCCGGTGCGGACCGACCCGGACGTGCTCGTCCTGGAACGGCACACCGACGAGAGGCTGTTGTGGGCGGTGGAATCCGACGGAGAGCGGCGCGCGGGCAGCGCCACTCCACCTGCCGGCGTACGGGATCCGCACGAGCCGTCGACCGACCTCGTCGCGCAGTTGGCCCGCACCCTGACCGGCGACAGTCCGCTCGATCGTGTTCCCGTCCCCGCTTCCGGTTCCCGGGTCATGAGCATCCGGCGACGCGCCCGGGAGGTGTCCTTCGCTGAAGGAACCGCCGTGGTCACCGCGTGCCTTCAGCCTTCGGAGGAGTCGGTCGTCATCGACGGGCGGGGCCTTGTCCGGCGTACCATCGCCGGCCCGGACCTGAGCGAAGAGGTGGCGAGGTGGGAGACGGCCGGCACCGCACCGGAGTGGGCCGTCGCCGGTTGGTTCCCCGCGCCCGAGCTTGTCGCCGTGGCCGAACTCGATGGGTACACCGCGGTCATCGCCGCCGTCGGTGAGTACGGACTGCTGGGCGTGCGAAAGGCCGATGAGTCACCGCGTTGGTTCATGCTGGCCGACGACGGCCGGTCGGACCTGCTGAGGGCCGCCCTGGGGCAGGCGCTCCTGGGCCGGCCGGCACTGCTCTCGATCGGTCGGAGCACCCGACCCGATCACGTACGCGGACCGAGGATCATCGGAGCGGAACTGCGGGGCAGGCGCACCGCACCACAGCTCGTCGAGGGTACCGATCCGAGGGTGGCGGAAACGGTGACCGCGATGCACGAAGCGCTCGCCGACCACTCCCCGGGGGTCGAACCGCGGGTGCCGTACGACCAGGGGAGCCTGCCCGCTCCGCTGGCTGCCCGCCTGCGCGAGCGGGTCGCGGCCCGTCCGCTCGAGCGGCTGACGCGCGACCTCGGACTGCACGTCGAAGAGCAGTGGTGGCTGCCCGCGGATGAGATCGTCACGGTCACCTACCGGTTGCTCCCCGGGCAGGTCGACGGCTGTCTGACGGACGCGGTGACCGGAAAGCCGCTGCGGGTCGCCCGGCTCTGCCGGTCCCGTCACGTGGTTGAGCGGCCGGACCGATGCGCGTCGTGCGATGAGCCGACGTGTGGGGTGTGCCCCGACCGGGTACGGCGATGCAGCCTGTGTGTCCGTACCGTCTGCGGGCGCTGCATCGCCGCGGCGGACGGCCGTTGCGTCGCCTGTGTCGACTTCCGCAAACTCGGCATGCTCGAACGCAGGCGCCTCGGGAAGCCCCTGTCCGCGTCCGTGTGGCAGGCGAAAGACACCCACACCACGATCACGGTCATCCGGGCGCGAGAGCAGTGGACGCTGGAGCGGTCGGGCCAACACGGCACCGTCGCGTTCCCCCTGAACGGCCCACGGCTAGGTCTCTTCCAACAGGTCGTGGTCGGGGCCGGTCGCTAGCGTGTCGATCCCCGTACCCGTCCTGGCCGCATGCGGAACGGTCACTGCCTGCTGAGACCGGCCTCGTACGCGAGGATCGCCGCCGGTACCCGGTTCTCCAGTCCCAGCCGGCGATACCACGGCGATACCGGCGCCGCACATGATCTGGGCTCCCTTTCCCCTAGGAGTGCAGATGCAACTGCGGTATCGAAGCAGCCTGCTGACGGTGCTGGCGGTCGGCGGGCTGGCGGCCGCCGCCGTGCCCGCCGCGCCCGCCGTCGCCGAACCGTCCGACACGCGCGTGGTCGCGGCCGCCGGCCCGGACGGCGTCGAGGTGTTCACCGGCGATGTGTTCGGCGACCTCTCGCCGCTGTCGGAGACCGTCGCCACGGCGCTGGCCGCCGCCCAGGAGCGGGTCGAGCAGAACCCCGACGACCTGGCCGGGGCCTATCTGGACCGTGCGACCGGTGAGGTGGTCACGCAGGCGACGACCACTGCCGGCGTCCGGACCGCCGCCAGCCTGCCCGCCGGGGTGACCGGCCGGGGCCGGGCGCGGCAGGTCGCCAACAGCCACGCCACGCTCACCCGCATCCAGCACGAGGCGATCGGGCTCAGCCCGACCGAACTGCCCGGCAGTGACACGGTCTACGGCACGTTCGTGCAGGAGGAGAAGAACCGGGTCGTCGTCGAGGCGAAGACGGTCACCCCGGCGCTGCGCAAGGCCCTCGCCGACCGCTACGGGGTGTCGCGGGTCGCCATCCACCTCACCCCGGACGTGGGGCTGCCCAGCGCCGACTACGGCGGCCGGCAGAACGACTCCAGCCCGTTCCTCGGCGGCGCCTACATCAACGTCCCCGGCGGCTATTGGTGCAGCACCGCGTTCGCCTGGCGCAACGGCGGCTACCACGGGATGCTGACCGCCGGGCACTGCGTGTCCAACGGCGGCACCGTGACCAGCGGGACCGGGGCCAAGATCGGTACGGTCATCAGCAACAACTGGAACGACGGCGTCGGCACGGTGCGCTACCCGGGCGACCCGTACGACCGGGGCGACCTCGGCCTGATCCAGATCGCCGGCGGCGCCGCGGCCAGCGACGCCCGGGTCTACGTCTACGGCGTCAACTCCACCGACTGGCGCAACGTGATCACCCGCTACAACCGCAAGTCGATCAAGGGTGACAGTTACTGCACCAGCGGCGCCAAGACCGGGGAACTGTGCGGCTGGACCGCGCAGGAGACCAGCTACGACGTCAAGTACGACGACGGCGAGGTCGCCCGCAACGTCACCCGCGGCACCAAGGGCGGCACCTGCACCGCCGGCGGGGACTCCGGCGGTGCCGTCTACTACACCGACAGCAACGGTCAGGTGCACGCCAAGGGCGTGCACAGTGGACACGGTAGTTCGGCGTGCACCGAGTTCTTCACCGAGATCACCGACGCGGTGAACGCGCTACCCGGTGACGTCGCCACCCGCTGACCCGACCGGTCGCACCACGCGCGGCGGCGCGGACCGCCGCGCGCGGTGCGACCCGCAGCGACGGTTCCAGCCTCCCGACGCCAACCGGGCCAGTACCTCCTGCGGCGAACCGGTACGCCCGACGACCATGGCGGAAGGATCTCACGACGGTCCCCGTCGAGGGGTTCTCGGATCTGGACGGCCCTCGATAGGGTGAGCCCCGCGACACGCTCGGCGACCGGAAGGCTCACAGGCGGCTACGGGGAGGGGCGCGGTGATGCGGGAGGATCCACTCGGCACGGGACCGGACGCCCATGTCGTCCGGTGACGGTATCGGCGTTACGCCGTCGGATCTGATCGCCCACGCCGGTCACGTCGAGGCGATCGGCGACCGGGTCGCCACCGCCAAACAGGCCGGTGCCGCGGTACGGCCCAGCATGACCGCGTACGGCAAGCTCTGCACGATCGTGCCGACGCTGCTGGCCAGCCTCCAGGACATGGTGGTCGACGGCATCGACGCCGCCGCGCACTCGCTGCACGACTCCGGCCAGCGGCTGCGCACCGCGGCCGACGGCTACCAATCGGCCGACGACCGTGCCCAGACCCGCCACCAGCAGGTACGGGGCCCGCAGTGACGGTCAACCCGCTGGTCGCCGGCCGGCTGGACAACCAGCCCGACGCCTGGTCGGGAGTGTGGATCGCCGAAGACATCGAGCTGATCGCCCAGGGAGTCAAGAACGGCGACTGGATCGACACCAGCCTCGGCGTGGTCGGCGCCGGCCTGGACGCCCTCGCCTTCGTGTCCGACCCGGTCGGCGTCCTGCTGCAGTACGGCGTCGCCTGGATCATCGAGCACGTCAAACCGCTGAGCGAAGCCCTGGACTGGCTGGCCGGCGACCCCGGCCAGATCGCCGGGCACGCCCAGACCTGGCGCAACGTCGCCGCCTCCCTGCGCGACGAGGCGGCCGATCTCGACAAGGCGGTGCGCTGGGACGTCGCCGACTGGACGGGTACCGCCGGTCCCGCCTACCACACCTGGGCTCAGGAGCAGTCCCAGGCACTCGGCGCGCTTTCCCGGGCCGCTGACGCCATGGCCGTGATCACCGAAGGCGCCGGCGCGCTGATCGCCGCCGTCCGCATCCTCGTCCGCGACGCGATCGCCACCTGCGTGTCGCGGCTGGTCGTGTACGCCGTTGAGGAACTCGCCTCCCTCGGTGCGGCCACCCCGCTGGTGGTCGAACAGGTCACCACCCTGGTCGCCTCCTGGGCGGCGAAGATCGCCCGCTGGCTCAAGGGGCTGCTGTCCAGCCTGCGTCGACTGGAGCCGATCGTGCGTCGGCTCGGCGAGTTGATCGACGAACTCAAAAAGATCCTCAGCCGTCTACGCGGTAAGGGCCGGTACGGGGGCTACACGGGCAAGGAGGGTGACGACCTGGCGCGGGCCGATGACATGCCGATCACCGTGCCTGAAAACTTCACGGTATCCGACGTCGATTCCGTCGTAGATCACCTCGCACGCCTTGATCATTCTCCGGCTAATGACGCTATGATCAGCCGGGTTCGGGAAAAGCTCTCCGCCGGAGAACCGCTGACCGAGGGTGAGCAGAACTTCATGAAGCACGAGATGGTGGAAAAGTCGTTGATGGACCGCGGTATGTCTTATGACGAGGCGCATAAGATTGCATTGACAACCCATCCGCCGGGTAGGAACTATGCCCCGGAAGTCATCGATGAGTTCGCTCATCTGTTCAATAACTGGTGGCGCAAACAGTGGGGGCTCGATCCAAGATGATAATCACAATTGACGGCAGGTTTGCCGTGGCTATCGATCGGGACTCTGCGTCGGCCCGGTATCTGTGCGCGGAAACGCTGTCTGACATCTCTTCGGCAGTCGGCCTGGGTCGGGTCGTGGGTGGGTCGGTCCGAGCCGTGGTGGAGCTCAGGCGGAACTTGGGCGGCATGATCATGCGTGCGCAATTGGGTGGAGAATTCCTTCCTGAAGGCGGCCAGGCGCGCTACGAGGTGTGCGTCGCGGCGGAACCGTTCGACAGCGGGCTTCCTCCGACCTGCGAGAGCTTCCTCGGTGATCCTTTGGTTCCTGGCCTGCCTTCGGACTTCGCCAGTTCTGCTTTGGCCGGAGTCATGGCGGACTCTGCGCATGCACCTCTGCCTGGCGGGATGCTGCGTGTTGACCGAGCCGGGTATGACGTCATGGGCTCCTCGGAGTCCGCGTTCAACCAGACGGGCAGATTGTTGCGGCACGCCCTTGTGGCGATGATCCAAGGCGCGGACCTGGAGACACACATACGTGACGCAATCGCAGAGCTTTCTTAGGTGGAAATGTACCTGGCGCTCGACAGGGCTGAGTGACGCAGGCGATCAGCGGAGCTGCGCGGAAGGTGGAACTTCACCACAAGCGTGACAGGACCGTCGCGCTGGTGACTCTGACGCAGGACCAGATCACTCTCCGTTCCTAGCGCGACGGCGGTGTCAGACCGATCCGCGCGTCGCGCGATTGGTCCTCTCGGGAAGAAACCTTGGTGAACTACTCCATCGGCATCTGGGTCCACGGGCAGGTGCCGCGCGGCGTGATATTCCGCTGGGAAGCTGACGGTGGGGCGAGTAGCACCGGATTCGTTCTCCTGGAGACAGCCGCTCCGGCTATTCGGCCGTGTGCCGCCGACGGCGGAGTTCTCGGCGACCTCGTCCTGGGTGCGGACAGCGGGAACGTGACCGGCGACGCCGCTGGGGTCAGCCGAGCTACCTTTACCAGGATCGCGGCCGCCATCCTCAAGTCTTTCCTCAAGACTGGGAAAGCATCGCAGACCGCGCACACGAATTTCGGGTAGGCCTTTCACATCAGGGAGTGAGTTGTTACCGGATCACCCGGCCGCGACTCGCGCCGCGTGGTACACGTCAGCGGGCAACGGTTTCTCCAACCGCCACAGGATCCGCATCGGCCGATCACCCTTGTGCTCCACGTACCGCATCCGCCCGGCGTACAGGTACGGCGGCACCCCGAGCGCGCCGTCGCTCTCCTTGCTCTCCCGGAGGAACAGGTGCACCGACGAGCCACGTGAGGCGTGGTGCACGTACCGCTGCCCGGTAGGCGACGCCGTGGACGTGGTGCTCTGCGACTCCCACTGGAACAGCTCCGGTGTGATGGCCCGATCTTCATACATGGTCGTGGGGGAGTAGTGCTCCAGCGTCTTGTTCAGCGTGACGAAGAACAGGTCGGCCTGCTCGACGTCGACCCACTTCACGCCCTCGCGGACCGGTTCGGTGACCCCGAAGGCCGCCCGTACCTCATCCCTGCTGTAGCGCGCGTGCAGTGTCAACGGAATCCGGCCGGACAGGTCGACGGGCCGGCCGACCCGGTGGATCCGTGACCGCAGTACCGACGACACCTGCCGTAGCTCGTCGCAGCGCTGCGGATCGTCCCACAGCCGCGCCACGCCTTCCTCAATCTCGCACGACGAGCCCCACAGCAGCGCGTGCAGCATGGCAGCCAGGCGACCAGCCGGCAGCCGGGAACCGCCGGCCAGAGCCGACAGGGAGTCGAGCCGCAAGACGTCGTCGAGGTGCAGCATCCGACCGATCGCCGAACTCAACACGGCGTCGTGCGGCCCCGCCGGTGACTCGTCGAGCCCGGCGAGCCGCCGCAGGCCGGTCCATCCACCCCGACCCTTCGAGCGGTACAGGTCCTCCAGCTCAAGTCCGGTCTCGGCGAGGAAGGTGTCCAGGCTGACATCCCCGAGCCGGCGCAGCTCCGCGGCGACGTCGGGCCACCGCAGCCGCAGCGCCGCCTGCACGTTCTTCAGGACCAGCTGCTTGGCGACCGGGTCGAGTTGGATGTGGCAGCCGGCAGGCAGGGTGGGGAAGTCATGGTCGACGTCGCGGGCAAGCTCCTGCCGGCTGATGCCGGTGAGCGCGCGGTACCGCAGGTCGAAGCGGAATTCCGTGCGCTGGGCGCCGATGAAGTCCAGGACGGTCAGGCACGGCTTGCCGTCGGCGAGCCGCAACCCGCGCCCGAGTTGCTGCAGGAAGACGGTCGCGCTCTCGGTCGGCCGCAGCATCAGGATCGTGTCGACCGCCGGCAGGTCGATGCCTTCGTTGAACAGGTCGACGGTGAAGAGCGCCTTCACCTGACCCGTCATCAGCTTCTGCACGGCCTCGTGGCGGCCGGTCGCGTCGAGCCGGGAGGTGACGGCCAGCGCCGGTACGCCGGCCCGCTGGAACCAGTCCGCCATGAACTCGGCGTGCGGGATGCTGACGCAGAACCCGAGGGCGCGCATCTGGTTGACGTCGACCTTGTCGCGCACCGCCTGCAGGATCAGTCTGGCCCGGGCGTGGTGGCCGGTGTACAGGTTGCTCAGCTCGCCCTGGTCGTACCCTTGCCCGCGCTTCCATCGGATCGCCGACAGGTCGACGTCGTCGTGGATGCCGAAGTACTGGAACGGTGCCAGCAACTGCCGCTCCAGAGCCTCCCACAGTCGCAGTTCGACCGAGGTACGACCGTCGAACCACTCCCGGATGTCCTGGCCGTCGGCCCGCTCCGGGGTCGCGGTCAGGCCCAGCAGGACCCGTGGCCTCACGTGGTGGAGCAGCCGGGCGTACGTCGGGGCCTGCGCGTGGTGGAACTCGTCGACGATGACCATGTCGAAGCGTGCCGGGTCGAGCTCGTCGAGGTCGACCCGGCTCAGGGACTGCACCGAGGCGAAGACGTGCCGCCACTCGCGCGGCCGTTCGCCGCCCACGAATGTCTCGCCGAAGCGCCCGTCCCGCAGCACGTGCCGGAACACCGACCGGCTCTGCCGCAGGATGCGCTCCTGGTGCGCCACGAACAGCAGCGTGTCGGCCGTGCCCGCGTCGCGCAGCCGCTTGTAGTCCAGCGCCGCGACGACGGTCTTTCCGGTACCGGTCGCCATCACCACCAGGTTGCGCCGGTGCCCGTGGACCTCCCGCTCGGCGGCCAACCCATCGAGGATTTCCCGCTGGTACCCGTACGGGCGCACGTCGAGGCTGGTGATGTCGATGGCCAGGTCCGGTGAGCCGGCGCCGGACTCGATCTCCAACGCCCGGCGCAGCCGGTCGGCGTCGCGCTGCGGGGTGTACTCCTCGAACGCCGGATCGTCCCAGTACTCGTCGAAGGTCGCCGCGAAGGTGGCGAGGATGTGCGGCTGTTCGAGCGCGGCGATGCGTACGTTCCATTCGAGCCCGTCGACGAGCGCTGACTTCGACAGGTTCGACGAGCCGACGTACGCGGTACTGGCACCCGTCTCCCGCCGGAACAGCCACGCCTTGGCGTGCAGCCGGGTCGTCCTCGTCTCGTACGACACCCGGATCTCGGCGCCCAGTTCGGCGAGCCGGTCCAGCGCCCGCTGGTCGGTGGCCCCCAGGTACGTCGTGGTGATGACGCGCAGCCGCCCGCCCCGCCCGATGAGATCCCGGATCGGTTCTTCCAGCAGTCGCAGGCCGTGCCACTTGATGAACGCGCACAGCAGGTCGACCTGGTCGGCCGAGGCCAGCTCGGTGGCCACCTCGTGCCCGATCCGTGGCTGTCGGCGACCGTTGACCAGCAGCGCCCCGCTCGACAGCGGGGTCTCCGGGTGGGGCGGGAAGGTGACCGCGACCGGTGCCGGCGGTCGGTCCACGATCGCCCGCAGCAGCAGGTCGGGTGGTGCGGCGACGAGGTCGGCCGGCTCAACCGCCGCGGGGGAGAGGGCGGCGATCGCCTCGGCGAGCCGGTTGGCGATCTCCACCTGGCGGGCGAGCCGCTGCGTGTCGTCCCCGGGTACGGCTTTGAGCGCGCGTTGGGCCAATCCCGCGATGTGACGGGACAGGACGACGTCGGCCTCGGCCGGATCGATCCGTTGACGGTCCACCAGGTCGCGAGCGACGGGCAGCAGTTGCTCGTCGAGCCGGCGGGTGATGAGGTGCTCGTACGCGCCGCGGGCAAGATCCGTCACCCGGGCAACGTACGTCAGCCTCGATCGCCGCGTCGATCAGCCGATCGAGGCGTATCAGGGTGCGCTGATCGGCGCGACGATCGCGAACGGTGCGCTCAGCACACCGACGCTCGTCTGCACCTGGTACCGGGTCCGGCCGCGCTTCTCGATCGTGCCGACGAGACCGCCGTACTTGCCGCCGCCGGTCAACCGCACCCGGTCGCCGACCCGCAGCGCCGGCGAGCCGGCGGCGACCGGTTCCACCGCGCGGCCCTGGATACGCGCGAGTTCCGCCTCGTACCGGGGGTGCATCGGTGCGGGCTGTCCCCGATAGGTCCAGGTCAGCAGCGCCGACGCGTCGAACACGGTCGAGCAGCGGCGGCACGACTTGACCCGGATCGGCCGGCGGTGGGCGGTGCTGCGGTGCCCCGCCGGGCAGACACCCTCCCACGCCCCGTCGATCCGGGGCGCGTCCTCCGGCACGCAGCGCATACCCGAACAGCCGATTCGCAGCGCGGTGGCCCGCCACAACCGGTCGTGCCCGTGCCAGGTGCCGACCAGGGCGTGCGCGATCTCGTGCAGCACGGTGTCGGTCACCTGGGCCGGCGGGTACAGGAGGGTCAGCACCCGGGACAGGCCGATCTCGCGGCGGTCCGACCGGCACACCCCGGCGCGGGTCTTCGCGTCGTCGAACACCAGCCGCCAGCCGGTGAGGCCGTGCTCGGCCATCAACCCGACGGCGAGTACCCGCGCCTCCTCCAGGTCCACCCTGCACCCGCCCCCGAGCGTCGTTCGTGGCTTCCGCTGACGCACCAGGCAGTGCTCAGACCGGCTCGTGTGAGACGCAAGGTATCGCAGCAGAGCCCTGACCAGGGGTCGGACACGTCGATGCCGAGATCACAAATGGGGCATGGCGGGGACGGCGGACGCCACCGACGATGGGCCGGTTCGGCGGTGGCGCCGTTCAACCGTCCCGACGTCGCTCAACCGTCCC
Organism: Planosporangium spinosum; assembly: GCF_049999945.1. Classification (NCBI taxonomy): domain Bacteria; kingdom Bacillati; phylum Actinomycetota; class Actinomycetes; order Micromonosporales; family Micromonosporaceae; genus Planosporangium; species Planosporangium spinosum. Next base: position 55,351 of record NZ_JBLYUB010000031.1, read on the forward strand.
GGCGTCGCTCAACCGTCCCGACGTCGCTCAACCGTCGGCGATCCACGAACCGTGGAACCCGGCCGGTACCCGCCGCGGCAGCCGTACGCACGCCACCGGCGCCAGCTCCGCCGCGTCCAGGACGAACAGCTCCGACCCGCCCGGGTCGGTGAGGATGGTCAGCAGCCAGCCCTCGTCCTCGCCGCGCGCCCCGTCGGCCGGTACGAACACGGCCTCGCCCGGGTGCCGGTCGGCGCTCAGGTGCAGGGTCTTCACGACACCCGTACCGGTGTCGTACTTGACGATCGCGCGGTCGCCGACCGTGTACAGGTACCGGCTGGGCCGCCCGGTCAGTCGATCGTTGTGCGTCGGGAACTCCACGCCCCGGTCGTCGAGCCGCTCCTCGTCCCTGGTTCCGCCCGCCGGATCGAGCCGCCACCGGTGCAGGTGGGCGGCCGCCGTCTCCGGTGCCCCCGCGGCGGCGCGGGCGGCCCGGGTCGCCACGGCGCGAGCGGGGTCGGGATGCCCGCTGACCCAGATCCACGCCGACCGGAACGCCGCCGGGTCGTACCGCACCGCGTCCAGCACGACCGTGCCCGTACCGTCCTCGTACGCGTTGCCGACGTGGAAGACGTAGCACGGCTCGACCTCGAACCACCGGACCTGACCACTGCCGTCGCGCGGCATCACCCCGAGCCGGGCGCCGTAGCCGTCGTCCCACCGGTACGGGATGCCCCGCTCGACCAGGCCCGGATCGAACACGACCGGCAGGTCCAACCAGACCACATGACGCGCGGTGATAGCGAAGTCGTGCATCATCGTCGGGCCGGGTACCGCGACCTCGTAGCTCTCGACCAGCTCACCGGTGGCCGACAGGCGGTGGTACGTCAGGTACGGCGGGAGCGCGGAGTACCCGAAGAAGTGCAGCTCCCCGGTCTCCGGGTCCTGTTTCGGGTGCGCGGTCATGGCCGTGGTGAGCCGGTTGTCGAAGTCGCACGGTCCGACGGTCTCCAGTTCGGGCGTCACCTCGTACGGCAGCCCGGCCTCGACCAGGGCCAGGATCCGGTGGTCGTGCCGGATCACGTGGGTGTTCGCGGGTACGGCGGTGAGGTCGAGGGTCAGGTCGGGGCGGACGAATGCCGCACCGGCCAGCGCGGCGGTGCGCACCCAGCGGTTGCGGTACCACTCGGCCCGCCCGTCGCGCAGCCGCACGCCGTGGATCATGCCGGAGCCGGTGAACCAGTGCCCCGGATCCTGGCCGGGCATCGGGTTGGGGCCGTTGCGGAAGTACCGTCCGGTCAGCGCGGGCGGGAGCGCCCCGGTCACGGGCAGGTCGTAGGCGTCGATCTCGTCGGGTACGGGCGCCAGATAGCCGCGCAGATACGCCGGTCCGGTCACGACAGCCCCCATGCCTTTCGGGACGAGCGGTGCCCATACCCGCGCAGCGGACCTTGAACCCCGGGCCGCCGGGCCCGTGCCCGGGAGCGGACCTTGAACCCCGGACCGCCGGAGCCCGTGCCCGGAAGTGGATCCTGAACCGCAACCGGCGGACACAGCGACCGGCAACCGGGCCGCCGTAGCGTCGCAGGCTCGGGGAGTAGACGATGGATACGGATGGCCATGGATACGCTGTGCGGAACGGGAACGGCGGGAACCGGTGACGATCCGGGGACGCCCGGGGGCGGTGACGCACCGGCGACCGGCGGCACCGCGATGACCGCTGACCTCCCGGCGATCGGTGATCTCCCGGCTCCACCGCCCGGGGTGATCGACGATCTGGCCGACGTGTCGGTGGAGACCCCGTACGCCGAGTACCGGGTGGTCGCCGCGCTGCGGGCGATGGAGATGGTGCCGAACGCGCAGGTCCGGACCGTGGCGGTGCCGGCCGAGCGGGCCGAGCGGCTCGCGACCGAGTGGGACCGGCCCGAGCTGCGGATGCGGGCCCGGCTGGTGCGCGCGGACGCGCTGCTGCGCGACGGCGACGCGATCGAGGCAGGCCGGATCGCCGAGCAGGCGCGCGCCTGGGCCGCCGAGCACGACGACGCGTACCTGCGGGCCCGCAGCCACTGCCAGCTCGCGCGGTTCTTCTACTACGTCGGCGACTTCGCCGACGCGCTGGCGCACGCGGTCCAGTGCGTGGCGCACACCCCCGACGACGTGCCGCCCCGACTGCGCGCCATGCACCTGTTGACGCTGGCGATGGTGGCCTACGACGCCGGTTCGCCCGAGGACGCCCTCCGCCGTAACCAGGAGGCACTCGAGATCGCCACCGCGATCGGCGACGGCGATCTGTCGCTGCAGATCCTCAACAACATGGCGTACACGGCGTACCAGAGCGGCGACCATGAACGGGCCGAGCGGCTCACCGGTCAGATCCAGGCCGCCGCCGACCGGCACGGCATCACGCTGCACGTCGCCATCCTCGACACGATCGCGCGTATCCACCTGATCCGCGGCCGGTACGCCGAGGCCGAGGGGACCCTGCGGCCGTACCTGGAGGAGTACGCCGACGAGATGTTCATCGCGCGGAATGCGCTGGCCGAGTGCCTGCGCACCGTCGCCGAGGCGCAGCGGATGCGCGGCGACACGGCAGCCGCGCGGGCCTCGCTGGAACGCGCGGCCGCGGTGTGCGACGAGCGCGGGCTCGGTTTCGCCCGGGCGCGGGTCCGCGAGCAGCAGGCGGAGCTGCACGCCGAGATGGGGAACTACCGTGCGGCGTACGAGGAGTACCGGCGCTTCCACATCGACCTGCAGGCGCTGCAGTCGGAGCAGCGGGACGCGCGGGCACGGGCGTTGCAGGCGGTGTACGAGACCGAGGAGGCCCGACGGGAGAGCCTGCGGTTCCGCGAGCTGGCCCAGCGGGACGCGCTGACCGGCCTGTACAACCGCCGCTACGTCGACGAGCGGCTGGCCCTGCTGCTGGAGCAGACGGCCGCGCGGGGCGCGCCGCTGTCCGCGGCCCTGGTCGACCTCGACCACTTCAAGCGGGTCAACGACACGCTGTCACACGCCACCGGGGACGCCGTGCTCGTCCGTCTCGCCGCCCTGCTCGCCGACGTCGCGACCGGGGACGCGGTCGCCGCCCGGCTCGGCGGTGAGGAGTTCCTGCTGATCCTGCCCGACACCGACGCCGACGAGGCGGTACGCCGCTGCGAGGGGCTCCGCCGGGCGGTCAGCGCCCACCCGTGGCGGGCGGTGACCGGCGCGCTGCCGGTCACCGCGAGCATCGGCGTCACCACGGTCTCCGCCGGCGCGATCACCGCGTCGGCGCTGCTGGCGCGGGCCGACCGCAACCTGTACGCGGCCAAGCGCGCCGGCCGCAACCGGGTCGTCGCCGACCCGGCGTGACAGCTGAGTCGGCGACGACTGGCGCGGTCAGCCTGCCGCCGGCTCCCGCCACATCGGGTACAGGCTCGGCCCGTCCGGCAGGTCGAGCGTGTAGTCCAGCCGCCGGAAGCCGAGCCGGGCGTACAGTTCTGCGCTGCGCTCGCTGCTGGCCTCCAGGTACGCGGGGGCGCCGGCCGGGTCGAGCTCGGCGAAGCGGTGCCGCAGCAGCGCCGTGCCGACCCCGGTGCCCTGGCGGTCCGGCCGGACCGCGATGAACGGCAGGTACGCGTGGTCGCGGTCGTGCGGGTGGGCGTCGGACATCAGCCCGTCGAGGACCGCGAACCGCTTGGCGTACTCCGGCCCGATCGCCTGCTCGATCGCCTCCGCGAGCCCGTCGTCCCCGTCGGGCGCCGCGTCGACGTCGACGGGTAGCCACAGGGCCGCCCCGGCGTGGTCATCGGCGACGTGGATGACGCCGGTGGCCAGGATGCCGTCGACGAAGGGTCGGAAGAAGGCGGCGTTCAGCCGGCGCCGGTCGTCGTCGGATTCGAAGATCCACCGGCTGACCGGGTCGTCCATGAACGCGGCACCGAGCAGGTCGGCCAGTGCCGGGGCGTCGTCCGGGGCGGCCGGGCGGATCTCGATGTCGGGCCGGCTCATGCGATGTCTCCGCTGGTAGTGCTCATGCGTTGTCTCCGCGGGAGGGGTGGGGAGGGAGCGGAATTGTTGCCCGGCGGCGTCAGGCACCGCGCGTGGCCGGGACGAGGCCGGCCAGCGCACTGCCGGGGCTGAGCGCATCGGCCTGCCGGGAGCCGCCGGTGCCGATGCCGGCGTAGACGTCGGGCCGGGTGGTCTTGATCAGGTATCCCCAGCCCAGGCCGACGAGCGCGGCCGCGCCGACGATGCCGGGTAGCACGTACGTCAGCGCGGACCCCTTGGCCGTGCCCAGCACCGAGTCGGCGTTGGCGGCGGTGACCGTGGTGATGACCACCAGCGCGATGGTCGCCAGCAGCGGCGCGACGAGCCGCTGCCAGGTGGTCTCCGGCGTCGACTCCCGGCGGAAGTACCCGATGACGGCCAGCGACGTACCGATCAGCAGCACCAGGACGCCGACGGCCGCGCTGTAGGACAGCCAGGTGAACAGTTCGGTGAGCGGGTCGCGGTTGAACATCGCGAACAGGATGACGGTCACCACGGCGAGCGCCGACTGGACCAGCGACCCGGCGGCCGGCGCGCCGGTGCGGCGGGCGGCGTACGCGGTGAACGCCGGCAGGACCCGCTCCTGGCCGAGCGCGAACGTGTACCGGGCGCTGACCATGTGGAACGCCAGCAGCGCGGCGAACACGCTGGTGATCAGCAGGACGTTGGCCACGTCGGCGACGCCCGCGCCGAAGTACGCCGCCATCAGGCTGAACGGGATGCCCGACTCGGGGTCGCGGGCCTGCGCGACGACGTTGCCGGGGCCGGTGGCGACGGTGAGCGCCCACGCCGACACCAGGTACAGCACCGAGGTGATGGCGATGGCGGCGTAGGTGGCCCGGGCGACCGTCCGGCGCGGGTCGCGGACCTCCTCGGAGTAGACGGCGCCGGACTCGAAGCCGACGAAGGCGGCGATGCCGAACGCGAACACGCCGCCGACCCCGCTGGTGAACAGGTTCGAGGGGTTGAGGCCGTCGAAGGAGACCGAACCGCCCGCCGGGCGGCCGAACGCGCCGAGGTCGAACAGCACGACCGCGATCACCTCGGCGACCAGGAGCACGCCGACGACCTTCGCGGACAGATCGACGTTGAGCAGGCCGAGCAGCCCCACGACGGCCCAGGCGATGAGCGACCACACCCACCACTGCACGTGGGTGTTCCAGCGCGCGTCGGCGAAGGCCGCCAGGGCGGCGCCGAACAGCCCGTACAGGCCGATCTGGATCGCGTTGTAGCTGACCAGCGCGACGAACGAGCCGGCGACGCCCCAGGCCTTGTTCAGTCCCTGCGCGATGTAGGCGTAGAAGGCGCCGGCGTTCTGCACGTACCGGCTCATGGCCGCGTAGCCCACGGTGAACAGCGCCAGGGCGACGCCGAGAACCGGGAACGACAGCGGGACACCGGTACTTCCGGTGACGGCGAAGGTGGCGACCACGCCACCGGCGAGAACGGTCATCGGCGCGGACGCCGATACCAGGAAGAAAATCAGGGAGGTGGCGCCGAGACGCTTGGTGGTGAGTGCGGGCACGGTGGGGGTGGGGGAATTCATCGACAGATTCTCCAGATCCTCGATGTGACGGCCCGCACAGTACTGTCCACTCGCGACTCTATCAATCATTGACTTTCTATGTATGGCATGCATCACGTGATGAATGCGCAATGGCGCACGGCTCGCCGGCAATGCCCGGTACGCGCGTCTGGCATGTCCTATGTGGAGGTGTTAACCTGCGCGCCGACGTATCGGGTCCGGTGCCTTCTGTTCGAACGTGCGCATACGTCAATGAAATGGCGCGTACGTGTTAATGGCAAGGTGCCGGCGATCGAGGATCGGATCTCATGCAGCCCCAAGCCGAACTCGCGGTCGCCGACAGCTTCTGGCTGCTCAACTACGACGACAATCCACGTCGGGCCAGCCTCGCCGACCGTATGCTCGACGCCGGCCTCGCCGGGGCCGTGTTGGCCGAATTAATTATTGATGGGCAGCTTGTTCTGCTCGAGGGAAACTCGACCGTCATGACCAATCCGACCCGGCTGCCGCCAAAGGATGAGGTCGCCGCGCTCGTCATGGGTTACATCACCCGCGACCCGACGCCGCACACGGTGCGCCGCTGGGTAGCAGACCTCGCGGGGATCGTGACCCCGGCGATCTGCGAGCGGCTGGCGAAGACCGGGTACGCCCACCTGACCGGTAACCGGCTCACCGGCCGCCGGTACGTGCCGCAGAGCGCGAACGTCGCCGCCGGCCCAGGGGTACGCCTGCGGTACCACATGAGCCACCCCGGCCAGGTGCAGAGCTGGAACGTCCTGGTGCTGGCCGGCCTCGTCCTGGTCACCGGCATGGTGGCGGTCGTCGCCAGGGAGAGCCAACAGGTGGCCACCGAGCAGTTGCGGGCACTGGCCGGTCGGCTGCCGCCGGTCATCCTCTCGGTGTTGGCCGCGGTCGAGGCCGAGATCGTCTCGGCTCCGCTGCGCCCCAACCGGTGACCGCCCCGCTGCGCCCCAACCGGTGACCGCCCCGCTGCGCCCCAACCGGTGGTCGGCGTCGGGGAGGGCGCGCTAGCCGAACGCCCGGCGCGCCCACCGGCTCGGGCTGAGCGTCATCACCTTGTACGGGCAGTTGCGGTCGGTCAGCAGCGTGTACGCCTGCTGGGCCCGCTCCGCCGCGTCCCGGGCCTGCTCGGCGGGGGTCATCCCCTTGCCCTTGTTCTTGAGTAGCGCGCTGTAGAACGCCGAGCAGAAGACCGTGCTCTCGTACCAGCCGACCTGCGCCGACGTGCCGATGTAGGTGACGTCGCCGTGCAGGCAGTCACGCACCGCCTTCTGCCACGCCCCGGTGCCGGTCTTGCACCCGTCGGCGAGGATCGCGCCGGTCGAGATGCCGCGACCGCGGTCGGCGGCGGTCTCGCCGAGCTGCTCCAGCGAGATGTTGGTCCGCTCGTCGCTGCTGCTGAACGTCGGGGAGGCGGCGACGTGGTCGCCGTGGGCCATCACGTGCAGCACGTCACAGGACGAGGTGAATGCGGTCAGGACGGTGTCCGGATCGCGGGAGCGCACGAAGTCGATGTCGACGACCGGCTCGCCGTAGTGGATGTTGATATTGGCCAGGGTCGACTGGATGAACGACATGGCGGCGTCGAAGTTCGCGTCCAGCCCGATGTCGAGCAGGCTGACCCGTCGTCTTCTCACCATGTCTCCGTCATGCCGTGCGCCGCTGGCGGCCCGCGGAAGCCGGCCGCCGTCCTTCTCGCGACCGCGAGCCGGAAGACTCCTCACGGCCGCGAGCCGGAAGTTTACGACCGGTCACCGACAATCCTCGCCGGCAGGCCTCCGATGACCACCTATAGTGATTCAGCTCACTAGGTGCCAGTCGAAATCACCAAGAGCAACCGGACGGCAACTCACCGGTGATGTACGTCGAACCGGCGCCGGCGTAGCGTCGTTCACCTGGTGAGGTGAGGATGGATGCAGACGGTGACGGACGCGGCGTCTCAGGTGGCGACGGCAGGGGAGGGAACCGGCCCCGTGGCGCCGGTCGGCGGCTTCGCCGAGATCCTCGGTGACCTGTCCGCGTCGCACCCGCACGCTCCGGACCGCCTGGTCGCGGCGCTGGACGCGATGGAAATGGTCCCCGCCGCGGAGTTCCGTACCGTCATCGGGCCGGCGGAGCGGGCCGAACGGCTGGCGGGCGAGCTGGAGCGGCCGGACCTGCGGATGTGGGCGCGGCTGGTGCGCGCCGACGCGCTCCTGAGGGAGGGTGACGCGGCGGAGTCGGGCCGGCTCGCCCACCAGGTCCGTGCCTGGGCCACGGAGCACGGCCACACCTACCTGATCGCCCGCAGCCACCGCCTGCTCTCCCTGTTCTTCCGCAACGTCGGCGACGTGGTCGACGCGCTCTCGCACGCCGTCCAGTCGGTGACGCACACCGATGCCGAGATGCCGGCCCGGATCCGCGTCGCCCACCTGTCGAACCTGGCGGTGGTGCTGGGCGAGAACGACTCGCGGGACGAGGCCCGCCGTCGCTTCGAGGAGGCGCTCGACGTCGCCACCGCTGCCGGCGACGCCGAGCTGTCGCTGCTGGTTCTCAACAACATGGCGTTCCTGGCGTACATCCACGGCCACGAGAACGAGGCACGGAAGCTCGCCGACCGGATCCGCGCGTTCGGCACCCGCCACGGCGTCCCGCTGGACGCCGGAGACCTCGACACGCTCGCCCGGATCGAGATGATGCGGGGCCGGTACGCCGAGGCGGAGGAGACCCTGCGCCCCGTCCTGGACGGGGCGGCCGGGTGCCTGTTCCCCGATGGGAACTCACTGGCAGAGTGCCTGCTCACGGTGGCTGAGGCGCAGCGGTTACGGGGCGACCTCGCCGCCGCCCAGGCCGCCCTGGACCGTGCGGCGCGGCTGTGCGACGAGCGGCAACTGGCGTCCGTGCGGGCCCGGGTACGTGACGAGCAGGCCCAGCTGTACGCGGCGGCCGGCCGCTACCGGGAGGCGTACGAGGAGAACCGGCGCTTCCACGCCGACGTCCAGTCGCTCCAGGCGGCGCAGCGGGAGGCCCGCGCCCGGGCGCTGCAGGCGGTCTTCGAGACCGAGGAGGCCCGGCGGGAGAGCGTGCGGTTCCGGGAGCTGGCCCAGCGGGACGCGCTGACCGGCCTGTACAACCGGCGGTACATCGACGAGTACCTGGCCGATCTGCTCGACGGCCACCCCTCGCTGTCGGTGGCCCTGGTCGACCTCGACCACTTCAAGCAGGTCAACGACACGTGCTCGCACGCCGTCGGCGACGTCGTGCTCCAGCGGGTAGCCGCGCTGCTCGCCGACGCCGCCACCGGGGATGCGGTCGCGGCCCGCCTCGGCGGCGAGGAGTTCCTGCTGATCCTGCCCGGCATCGGCGCCGACGAGGCGCTGAAGCGCTGCGAGCAGCTCCGCCGGGAGGTCCGCGGGTACCCGTGGCGACAGATCACCGGGAAGGTGCCGGTCGCCGCGAGTATCGGTGTCACCACCGTCACCGGCGCGCTCGCCGACATCACGCCGTCGGCGCTGCTGGCGCGGGCCGACCGCAACCTGTACGCGGCCAAGCGGGCCGGCCGTGACCGGGTCGTCGCCGACCCGGCCTGACCTGCCGTGACCGGGCCGTCGCCGACCCGGTCCGACCGGCGCGGACGTCGACCCCGCCGCGCACCGCTGTGACTAGCCGGGCACCTGCACGTACGCGTCGACCCGGTCGGCCGAGGGCAGCCAGCCGATGCGCACCACCGTGCCGGGGCGGGCCGCTTCGATGATCTGGCCGCCACCGATGTACATCTGGACGTGCCCGAAGCTGTTGCTGAAGACCAGGTCACCGGGCTGGAGCTCCCAGCGGCTGATGCGGACGCCGACCTTGGCCTGCTGGTAGGTGGTGCGCGGCAGGTACACGCCGGCGAACTGGTAGGCCATCATGACCAGGCCGGAACAGTCGAAGCCGACGTTGCCGGTCCCGCCCCACTGGTAGGGCCGGCCGAGTTGGCGCCTGGCGTACCAGATCGCGTTGTTGGCCGTCTGCGGACTCAATCGGGGTCGCACCGCGTGCGCCGGGCCGGCGGGCTGTGCCGCCAGTGGGGCGGCCATCGCCAGGACCGGTCCGGTCGACGCGGTCGCGGCCGGTCGGGTCGCGGCGGCCGGTGCCGACGACCGCGGCCAGGGGCTCAGTTCGTCCGCGGAGACCGGGCCCGGTCTCGCCCACGACGGTGGGAACGTCAGCGTGGCCTCCGGGGACGACTGCGGCGACGTCGCGGGCGGGCTGGTCACGGTGTTCGCGGCCGCTCCAGCGCCCACGGCGATGGTGGCGGTGAGCAGGGCGGACCGGATGGCCACCGTCCTCCGGGTGCGGGTGGTCCGCACGGCTTCCGGTCGGCGGTGGTGGGCAGGGTTCAGCATCGGGGTAGGTCTCCTCACCGTTGGCATGGGTGGCCCCGGCGCGCGGGGCGCTCACGGTCGACCGGCCATTGTGGAGGCCGGCAGGTCACACCAGCAGGGGACAGCAACTCCGGCAATGCCTCACAGATGCGCGCCGTCGAGGTCCGGCAACGGCGCAGCACCGTACTTCCCGCGCCCGGACCGGTTAACCCCGCTGCCCGGCGCGGCAACCGATGCCCGGATGCGGCGCACCCCGCCCACGCGCGACCGGCCACCGTCCACAGTGGTGCGATGGTGTGGCGGTGGCCGGGCGAAGCGCGGTACGGCAGGGGTCAGGCGACGCGCTGGTACGCGTCGACCCGGGACGGCAGCGACCCGATGCGGACGCTGGCGCCGGCGTGCGGCGCCTCGATGATGGCGCCGGCGCCGATGTAGAGCTGCACATGCCCGAAGTTGTTGGTGAAGACCAGGTCTCCGGGGAGCAGTTGGGACCGGGTGATGCGCCGGCCGACCTTCGCCTGCTCGAACGTGGTGCGCGGCAGCCGCACCCCGCCCGCCTGCCAGGCGCGCATGACCAGTCCGGAACAGTCGAAGGCGGAGGGGCCGGTGGCGCCCCACAGGTACGGCTTCCCCACCTGCCGCCGGGCGTACGCCACTGCCGCGTCCGCACCGGTGGGCAGATCGACGCCGCGGGTCGGGGTGGGCTTGGCGGTCGCCGGGAGCCGGGAGACCGGCGAGGCTACCGCGGATGCCGGGAGCCGCGAGACCGGCGACGCCACCGGGTCCGGCCGTGCCACCGTGGATACCGGCGCGACCGGTGCGGCGGCCGACCCGGCAACGGTCCGGGCCGGTGGCGGAGCGGTCAGGGTGGTTGGCGGGGCGGCCAGCGCCGGTGGCGGGGCCGTGAGGGTCGACGGCGCGACCGTGGTGCTGCCGGTGCGTCCATCCGGCCGCAGGGACAACGGCTCCAGCATCCGCTGGCCGCCGGGCAGGCTCCGGGAGGCACGGAGGACGCGGGCCGCGCGCACGGGATCGGCGCGGATGTCGGCTAAGCGCCCGGGATCGGCGCGGATGTCGGCTAAGCGCCCGGGATCGGCGCGGAGGTCGGTGGTACCGGTGGTGGTCGGTGTCTGGTACCCGCTGTGCGCCGGCGGCGCCGTACCGGTGGCCGCGACGCTCGCGGCGACCAGGACGAACGAGGCGGTCCACAGGACGGGGCTACGGGCGGTTCGGACGTTGGTCGGATGGCGGTCCGCGGGAACCGGCATAGGGTCTCCTCATCGACGGCGCATGGTGGCCCCGATCCGTCGGGTCACCACGATCCAACCGGCCCAGAGGCGGCCGGCGGCGCACAGCCAGCAGGGACAACTCATGTCCGGACAAGCACGGTCGGCATAGGCGTGGCGACCGTGTCGGGATGTCCGCCCGGTCAGCACTAGCCCGTACGGAGACCGCTAAACACCCGCTGACGAGGACCGATGCCGGCGGGTGTGCCGACCTCAACGCACGTCGTTGCCGCGTGGCAGGCGGTCGGTGCCGCCTCGGCGCCCGAGCCGAACGCGGTCATGACGCGCTGGCAGCGCGCACCGCCGGCCCGCCGCCGCCGACGGCCGGGTCCGGGTTCGGCTCGGCGGTCAGGCGATACCCCCGGTGGCGTGGATGTTCTGCCCGGTCAGCCAGCGCGCGTCCGGACCGGCCAGGAACGCGACCACGTCGGCGATGTCGGCCGGCTGCCCCAGTCGTCCCAGCGGGGTCATCCGGACCACCAGGTGCAGCGCCTCCTCCGGGTTGGTCGCGCGCAGCAGGTCGGTGTCGGTGGCGCCGGGGGAGACCGTGTTGACGGTGATGCCGCGCGGCCCGAGCTCCCGGGCAGCGACCGTGGTGAGCTGCTCGATCGCACCCTTGCTGGCGGTGTAGAGGGCGCCGCCGGGCGTCGGCATGACGGTGTTGAGCGTGGACATGGTGATGATGCGGCCACCGTCGCGCATGTGCCGGGCCGCGTACCGCAGCAGCAGGAAGACCGCCCTGGTGTTGACGGCCATCACCCGCTCGTACTCCTCGTCGCTGGTCTCCGCGATCGGGGTCGGGGTGAACGCCGCGCCCGCGTTGTTAACCAGGATGTCCAGGCCGCCGAGGCGCTCCTCGGCGTACGACAGCAGCGCCCGCACCTCGTCCGGCCGGCCGAGGTCGGCCTGGAACCCGCTGGCCCGGCCGCCGGCCGCGTCGACGGCGCGTTCGACGTCCTTGGCGGCAGGGTGGTTGCCGTGGTAGCCGAAGACGACGTGGGCACCGTCGTGGGCCAGTCGCTCGACGACCGCCCGGCCGATGCCGCGCGAACCGCCGGTGACCAACGCGGCCTTGCCGCTCAACGGCGGCCCGCCGGGAAGAAGGAATTCCTCGGTCATGCGGCCAGCAAACCACGGTCCGCGCGCCCGGGGCACATTCGTGACGGGTATGCCCGGGCATCGGCGGCGGTCGGCGCGACGGCGATCGCGCACCCGGTGTGGTGGTGCCGGGTTCACCGCATCACCATCGGCCGGACACAGTGGATGGACGGGCGATGCGGGCCTGAGGACGCGGCGACGGGCGGCGGGGGCAGGGGACCGCGGGGCAGGGGACCGCGGGGCAGGGGCCGCGGAACAGGGGTCCGCGGGGCAGGGCGCGGTGGATCCACGGGTGCACGGCCGGTGGGGCGCGCAGAGGGAACGGCGCGACCGCCACCGGCCGGAGACGTCGACGCCTGCCTCGGCGGGCACGGTAGCCAAGGACTCCGCCGACCTCCCCCGTGGTCCGTGCCACCAGGTCGCCAGAGCCGCCCGCCGCCGTGCCGGCCAAGCGGCCTACGACAACGGACTGACAATGAACGATGGCGCTACCAGACCCCTATCGGACCGCTACCGCCGGCGGTCACGGCTCCGGCGGTCACGGCTCCGGGGGCCACGGCTCCGGGGGTAACGGCTCCGGCCGGGGACGCTGGTCCGGGCAGCGCAGCCGGAGCTGCCGGTACCCGAACGGCGCGTCGACCAGCCGGCAGTGGTGCGGCTCGGCGGTGCCGGCGTGGGCGTACCCGTCGAAGAAGCGGCACGTCACGCACAACCGGGTGATCGGGATCTGACCCGACCGCTGCATGGCGAGGATCCGGTTGGTGACGATCTCCAGCAGTCGCCGCTGGTCGTCTGCGCCGAACGACTCCAGCTCGGTGAGCAGCGCGTCGGCCCAGTTGCGGAACTCCGGTGCCTGGGCCCGCCCACGCTCGGTCAGTTCGGCGCGCATCTCGTGCGGCGAGTACGACGGGTCCGGCCGCACCGAGACGAGGCCCTCCCGGCTCAGCGTGGCGAGCGCGGCCTGGGTCGCCGGCAGCGGGATGCCGAGGTCGGTGGACAGGCTCGCCAGTGAGTACGCCCGGGCCCGCCGGGTGAGCAGGAGCAGGGCCTGCTGCTGGGTGACGGTGCGCTCCACGCCGGCCCCGTCGGTCCGGTTCGCGGCCACCGCGATCCGGACGAGCCCGGTGGTGAGCCGGTGGGCGAGATGATCGAGCTCCATGCCGGCCTCCTGTGCCGTCGTCGCCGGGCGCCCGTGCCACCGGCCGGGTCGAGGTGACCGCCGGTCGGCCGTGCCGCCGGCCGGGGGCGAGGTGACCGCCGGTTGGCCGTGCCGCCGGCCGGGGCGAGATGGCCCCCGTCTGCCGCAGTGTGACTGCCGTCACCATCGGTGTGACTCTAGTCACGTCACGGGTGCGGCGGAAGGTGGCGCGGCCGGTTCAGCGCAGCGCCGCTCCGGCCCGGCTGTCGTCGACGACCCGGCCGTCGGCCATCATCACGACCCGGTCGGCGGTGGCGATGACCGCCTCGTCATGGGTGGAGATCAGCACGGCGTGCCCGCCGTACGCGTGTCGGCGCAGTACATCCAGTACCAGCTCGACCCGGCCGCGGTCCTGGTGGCCGGTCGGCTCGTCGGCCAGCAGCAGCGGGGGGCGCAGCCGCAGGGCCCGGCCCAGGGCCGTCCGCTGCTGTTCGCCACCGGAGATCAGTGACGGGTATCGGACAGCCAGCGCGGCGATCTCCAGGCGGTCCAGGATCTCCCCGGTCGACCAGTCGGCGGGCGTGGCGGCCGGGTCCAGGCGCGCCGGCAGGTCCACGTTCTCGTACACGGTCAGCTCGTCGAGCAGCGCCAGCGACTGCGGGACGAACGCCAGGTGCCGCCAGCCCAGGCCGTCGGGGGGCACGCCGGGCGGCAGCGGCGGACCGGTGGAGATCCGGCCGCCATCGGGGGAGTCCAGACCGGCGAGGACCGACAGCAGCGTGGTCTTGCCCGAGCCCGACGGGCCGGCCACGGCGGTCAGCTCGCCCGGGTACAGCGCGAGCGTCACGTCGTCGAGCGCCGTCACCGTCTCCCGGCCGCGCCGGAACCGCCGGATCAGCCCCTCCACCGCGACGACCGCACCGTCAGGCAGGCTCATGCCGAAACCTCCGTCAGCTGCCCGTCACGCATCCGGACCACCCGGTCGGCCCGCGCGGCGACCGCCGGGTCGTGGGTCGCGGCGACCACCGCGACCCCGGTCGCGGCGAGGACCGCGAACGCGTCGAGCACCGCGTCGACGGTGTGGTGGTCGAGCTGGCCGGTCGGCTCGTCGGCGACCAGGACCGCCGGCGGGCCGATCGCCGCGAACGCGATGGCGACCCGCTGCTGCTCGCCGCCGGACAGCTGCCGGGGCAGGTGGTCGGCGCGGCCGGCCATCCCCAGCCGTTCGAGCAGGGCGCCGACCTGCGGGTCGGTGCGGGGCAGGCCGCGCAGCCGGGCGCCGAGTTCGAGGTGCTCCCGTACGGTCAGGTAGTCCAGCAGGTTGTCGGCGGGGCTCTGGTACAGGAAGCCCAGCCGGCGCCGACGCAGCCGGACCCGCCCGGCGCGCGACAGCCCGGTCACGCCGACCCCCTCGACGCGCAGCGACCCCTGGTCGGCCCGGTCGACACAGGCCAGCAGCCGCAGCAGCGTCGACTTTCCGGAGCCGGACGGGCCGACCAGCGCGGTGACCGTGCCGGGCGCCAGGTCGAGGTCGACGCCGCGCAGGGCGGCCACGTCAGAGCCGTCGAGATGGTAGGTGCGGATGAGGCCGCGGCAGGCGACGACCGGCTCGGGCGCGATGCCGGCGGCGGGCCGGGCCGGCTCGGGGGCGGCCGGGTCAGATCGTGTCACGCAGGACCTCCGCGGGGTTGGCGCGGCTGATGCGGTGGTGGGCGAGCAGCCCGGCGAGCGCCGCGACGGCCGCCGCCGCGGCGACTATCCAGCCGAGGGTGGCGGCGGGCAGGCTGACGAGGGCGTCCGGCGGGGCGACCGGATTGACGTCGAAGCCCGGACCGAGCAGGCGGATCACCGGGTACGCGGCGGCGACCCCGGCGGCGAGACCGGCGGCGAGCGGCGCGGCCAGCTCGGCGAGCAGCGCCCAGCGGTGGCTGCCCGGCGACAGCCCCATCCGCCGCAGCAGGATGTAGGCGCGGCGGTGCCCGGCGATGCGCGACTCCAGGTACAGCAGTAGCCCGACGAACGTGACCGCGCCGGTCAGCACGCTGAGCGCGATCAGGTACGTGAAGGTGTAGGTCACCGCCTCGTACACGGTGCCGGCGTACAGCTCGTCCGCCAGCCAGTACCCGCCGACCGGGACCCGCGCGGCGGCCAGCGCCCGCTGCGCGGACGCGGTGTCACCCCGGATCCACAGCTGCTGCTTGCCGCGGGCGAGCACGGCCTGGTCGACCGCGGCCCGGTCGACCAGCAGCACGGGGTAGGCCTGCGCGCCGGGCAGCAGCCCGGTGTGCCGCAGCGTCACCCTGCCCAGCTGGCGGTTGCCCTGGCTGAGCTGCACCGGGCCGGTCGGCGCGGCTCCGGTGCCGAAGCCGGTCCGGCCGCCGTCGAGCTGGCGGGCCAGCCGGCCGGGGTCGGGGGAGTCGGTGCGGCCGTCCCAGGCCACGCCGTCGCCGAACGTCCGCGGGTCCACCGCCAGCACGTCGCACAGCACGCCACCGGCGAGCACCTGGTCCAGGCGGACGACCGGGGTGGCCCGCCCGGCGAGCGCGACCGGCACCGGCGCCGGCCTGGCCAGGGTGGCGACCATGTCGGTGCCGGTCACCATGCGGGCCTGGGCGATCGTCGTGTCCTCGACCGCGCCGATCACCGTCACGCCGTAGGTGGCCAGCGCCATGGGCAGGCCGACCGCCCCGGCCAGCACCGCGGCGGCCACCGCCTCGCGGCCCAGCCGCCGCCACGCCAGCAGCGCGCCGGGCCGGCGCGGGGTGCGGCGCAGCGCCTGCCGGCGCAGCGCGCCGAGGGCGAGCCGGGCGGCGACGACGGTCACCCCGACGAGCAGCAGGATCGGTACGACGAGCAGCCGCGCCGGTACGTGGGCGACCGTGCCCACGCCGGCGGTCGCGGTGTCCAGCAGTTGAGTGTCGCCGGACAGCCGTGCCCAGGCCGCTCCGGCGGCCGCCACCAGGGACAGCTCCCACGGCACGTGGCGGGCCCGCAGCCGGCGCGCCGGGCGGCGCTGGTCGGTCAGCGCCCGGCAGCGCAGCGCGGCCACCACCCCGACGGCGATCACCGCGGCGACCAGCGCCGCTCCCGCCGCCGCGACCGCCCCGGGCACCGCCTCGGCCGCCAGCCGGGCGTCCGGGCCGACCGCGCCGACCAGCAGCCACGCGCAGAGGGCACCGGCCGCGGTACCGGCGACCAGGGCGGCGGACGCCTCGGTGACCGCCTTGAGGCCGAGGCCGCCGGCGCTGACCCCGTGCGCGGCCAGTACCCGCAGCTCCCGGCCCCGCCGCTGGACCCAGAACACGGCCGCCGCGGCGACGACGAGGAGCCCGACCAGGGTGCCGGTGGTGGTGATCGGCACCACCGGGGGGAGCAGTCCGGACCGGACGAGGTGCGCGCGGCGCACGAAGTTCGGCAGCCGGGACTGGAACTGGGTGCTCTCGGCGAAGGCGCCCGACCTCGTCAGCCGGTCCCGTGCCCGGTCCAGCTCGGTGACGAGCGTCTCGGCCCGGCCGACCGTGAGCTGCCGCGGCGCGCTCAGCTCGTACTCGATCCACTGCTCGGCGGCGATGCCGGTGAACGCGTCGCCCAGCTGGGTGAAGACCTCCGGATCGGCGAGCACCGTCGGCTGTACCGCGTCCTCGTAGCCCGGCTGGCCCCGCCACAGCGGCTTGAGGCTGCACCAGTACGGATCCTCGGGCGCCCCGCGTAGGTCGGTGTAGACGCCGGCGACCGGGATCGTGACCGGATGCCCAGCGGGGCGGCCGGACTGGGGGGCGCCGCCGACGGTGACCCGGTCGCCCGGGTGCAGCCCGTACGTGGCGGCGAGCCCGTCGGGAAGCCACAGGCCCGGCCCGGACGACCCGTCGGCGCCGTGGAGGTGGTCGCGGAAGCCGCTCCGGCTGACGAGGTTGGACCGGGTCGGGCCCTTCGCGGTGCCCACACCGACGTTCAACGCGTTGTTGAGCAGCGTCGTCACCGGTGGGGACAGGTGGGTGACGCCGGCGGTGGCGGCGGCGGCCTCCGCCTGCCGGCTGGCGACGAGGTCGCTGGCCAACCCGGCGGACTGGCCCACCACGTCCCCTCCGTAGATCAGGCCGCTGCGGACCGCCAGCCCGTTGTCCCAGGAACAGGAGCGGGCGAGCTGGTGGTGCAGGGTGGCGTCCTGCGCCGAGGACAGGAACAGGGGAGCGGCGGCGGCCGGTAGGGCGGCCACGAAGCCGGCCGCGGCCAGCGCCAGGGCCACGCCGGGCCGGCGCAGCAGCAGGACCGGACCACGCCACCAGGGTGCCAGCCGGAGCAGCACGGCCACCTCCTCACCGCCGCGTCGGTCAGACGAGAAGATCAGGTGGGTAGCCTGGACTGCCGGCCCGGTGCGGAGATCGATACCGAAACGTGTTCTCGGCGTCACAACCCGGAAGCCGCTGAAAAAGGGGCGCGGAACACCCCCCACCGGCCCCCTCCCGGATACCGTCGGGTACGCGGGCTATTCTGCCCACTGGTACGGCCACAGATCGTTACCACACGCACCAAGATTCAGCTGGTAGCCAGCACAGGAGGCCACACGTGACCACCGTCGCCCCGAAGCCGATCGTGACTCGGCCGTGGCCGGTCCACCAGCCCGTCAAGGGCTCGGCGTTCACCCGGCTGCTGCGCACGACGGACGCCAAGCAGATCGGGCTGATGTACCTGGTCACGTCGTTCGCCTGGTTCATGATCGGCGGCGTTCTGGCGCTCGCCATGCGCGCCGAACTCGCCCGGCCCGGGCTTCAGTTCTTCTCCACCGAGCAGTACAACCAGCTGTTCACGATGCACGGCACGATCATGCTGCTGTTCTTCGCGACGCCGGTCGTATTCGCGTTCGCCAACTACATCGTGCCGATCCAGATCGGCGCGCCGGACGTCTCGTTCCCCCGGCTCAACTCGTTCGCCTACTGGCTCTACCTGTTCGGTAGCACCATGACGATGGCCGGGTTCCTCACGCCGGACGGCGCCGCCAGCTTCGGCTGGTTCGCCTACGCGCCGCTCAACGACGCGGTGAACTCCCCGGGCGTCGGTGCGGACCTGTGGATCACCGGCCTGGTGATCTCCGGTCTGGGCACGATCCTCGGCGCGGTCAACCTGCTCACCACGATCCTGACGCTGCGCGCGCCCGGCATGACGATGTTCCGGATGCCGATCTTCACCTGGAACATCTTCGTCACCATGCTGCTGGTGCTGATGGTCTTCCCGATCCTGGCCGCTGCGATGATGGCGCTGCTGGCGGACCGCCAGCTCGGCGCGCACGTGTACGACGCGCAGACCGGCGGACCGATGCTGTGGCAGCACCTGTTCTGGTTCTTCGGCCACCCCGAGGTGTACATCGTCGCGCTGCCGTTCTTCGGCATCATCTCCGAGGTCATCCCGGTGTTCAGCCGCAAGCCGATCTTCGGGTACAAGGGCCTCGTCGCCGCCACGCTGGGCATCGCGGCGCTGTCGATGAGCGTGTGGGCACACCACATGTTCGTCACCGGCCAGGTCCTGCTGCCGTTCTTCTCGTTCCTGAGCTTCCTGATCGCCGTGCCGACCGGTATCAAGTTCTTCAACTGGATCGGCACCATGTGGCGCGGCCAGATCTCGTTCGAGACGCCGATGCTGTTCGCCATCGGCTTCCTGGTGACGTTCCTGTTCGGCGGCCTGTCCGGCGTGCTGCTGGCCGCCCCGCCGATCGACTTCCACGTCTCCGACTCGTACTTCGTGGTCGCCCACTTCCACTACGTGCTCTTCGGCACGATCGTGTTCGCGGTCTACTCGGGCATCTACTTCTGGTTCCCGAAGATGACCGGCCGGATGCTCGACGAGCGTCTGGGCAAGGTGCACTTCTGGCTCACCACGATCGGCTTCCACGCCACGTTCCTGATCCAGCACTGGCTGGGTACCCGGGGCATGCCCCGTCGGTACGCCGACTACCTCGCCACCGACGGCTTCACCACGTGGAACACGATCTCGACAATCGGCGCGTTCATCCTGGGTGCCTCGACGCTGCCGTTCATCTACAACGTGTGGAAGTCGTACAAGGCCGGCCAGGTGGTCGAGGTCGACGACCCGTGGGGCTTCGGCGCCTCGCTGGAGTGGGCCACGTCCTGCCCGCCGCCGCTGCGTAACTTCGACCGGATGCCGCGCATCCGCTCCGAGCGGCCGGCGTTCGACCTGAAGTTCCCGGAGCACGGCCCGGGCCACTCGCTGACCAGCCCGCCGGAGGGTGGCGCCAAGCCGCTCAGCGCGCAGGCCCGCGGCGGAGCCACCTACCAGGAGGACACGGCCGGCGAGAAGTAGCCAGCCGTGCGGCCGGCTCGACGTGGCCGGCCGCCACCCGCCCATCGACGACGCCCGCCCGGGAGAACCCGGGCGGGCGTCGTCGATGTTGTGGGGCAACCGGTGGCGGCGGGGACGGCGGCCGGGCGCCGCGCCCGCTCAGGCGACCTGCGAGGCAGGGGAGGGGATCCGGGGGCGCAGCATCCGTGCGGGCACACCCGGAGCCGCCGGGATACCGAGCATCTCGGCCACGCCGACGACGGTGAACAGCTTGGCGATGAAGGGGTTGGGGTCGCACACCCGGAACTCGACGTCGTAGTCGTCGCAGATGCGCGTGGCCACCACGAGCGTGCCGACGCCCGTGGAGTCCAGGAACGTCACGCCGGACAGGTCGACCACGATGGTGTCGACGTCGCCGGCGCTGAGTGTTGCGGAGATCGCGGCCCGGAGATCAAGGGCCGTGGCGTAGTCGACCTCTCCGTGCAGGGCGATCACGGTCTCCCGGTCGCCTCGCCGGCGGGTCTGGATCGACAGGCTCACTGCGTCGCCTCCCGCGTATGACCACCGTCCGGTGGCCCATTGAGGTGCGGCTAGCGTAGCCGACCCGGCGTCGGCTGCGCTACGTTGCGTATACCTGTGCCTTACTCATTGCCCAACGTGCGCTACTCAGGCCTGGACGACGGGGTGACCAGTGAGAACGACTCCCGCCGATCGCAGCTGGGCCAGCGCGTCATCGACAGTAGCCTGCGCCACACCGGCCGTCATGTCCAGTAGCACCGTGGTGTGAAAGCCTTCGCGGACCGCGTCCAGCGCCGTCGCGCGTACGCAGTGGTCGGTGGCGATGCCGACCACGTCGACCGTGTCGACGCCGCGCATCCGCAGCCAGGCGGCCAGGCCGACCCCGCCGGCGTGGCCCTCGAAACCCGAGTACGCGGCGGCGTGGTCACCCTTGGTGAAGACCGCCTCGATCCGGTCGGTGTCCAGGTTGGCGTGGAACTGCTGCCCGGCCGTACCCACGACGCAGTGCGCCGGCCAGGTCGCCACGTAGTCCGGGTGGTCGGAGAAGTGGTCGCCCGGGTCGATGTGGTGGTCCTGGGTGGCCACGACGTGGTCCCAGCGTGACGGCTCCGCGAGGGCCTCGGAGATGGCGGTCGCGACCCCGGCGCCGCCGCCGACGGCCAGCGAGCCGCCCTCGCAGAAGTCGATCTGCACGTCGACGATGATCAGGGCGCGGGTCATGCGGTCTCCTTCGCGGCCGGTACGCAGGTCACCGGGATTGCCGGCTCCCCCTGGGAGAGCTTCAACCCCTCCCACGGGATCGAGATCAGATTGTGCCGGAGCAGGTCCCGGGCGTCTTCCAGGGTCGGCAGGTCGGCCACCGGCTCGCCACCGCGCACGTACGCCCGCTGCAGCGCCCGGTCGTGCGGCCGCGGCTCCGGCGTACCCTGCGGCACCACGACCTCCACGGTCGCCGTACCGGTGGGCTTGTGCCGGCGGACCGCGGTCTTGCGTCCGCCCACGGTGGCCTTGTTCTCCGAGCGCTTGACCACCGGCTTGCCGTCGACCTCGACGAGCTTGTAGACCATCCCGGCGGTCGGCGCGCCCGAGCCGACCACGACGGCGGTGCCCGCACCGTAGGCGTCCACCGGCTCGGCGGCCAGCGCCGCGATCGCGTACTCGTCGAGGTCGCCGGAGACCACGATCCTGGTCTCGGTGGCGCCGAGGGAGTCGAGCAGCTCCCGTGACTGCTGCGCGAGCACCGACAGGTCACCCGAGTCGATCCGGATCGCCGCCAGGTCCGGGCCGGCGACCGCGATGGCGTTGCGGATGCCCTGGCTGATGTCGTACGTGTCGACCAGCAGCGTGGTCTCCTTGCTGAACGTCGACACCTGGGAGGCGAACGCCGCCTTCTCGTCGTCGTGCAGCAGCGTGAACGCGTGCGCGGCGGTCCCGGCGGTGGGGATGCCGTACCGGCGGCCGGCCGCCAGGTTGGAGGTGGAGGAGAAGCCGGCCAGGTACGCGGCGCGGGCCGCGGCGACGGCAGCCTCCTCGTGGGT
This sequence comes from Planosporangium spinosum, assembly GCF_049999945.1. Classification (NCBI taxonomy): domain Bacteria; kingdom Bacillati; phylum Actinomycetota; class Actinomycetes; order Micromonosporales; family Micromonosporaceae; genus Planosporangium; species Planosporangium spinosum. The sequence continues at coordinate 77,121 of NZ_JBLYUB010000031.1, forward strand.
ACGCCGGGAACCCATCTCGATCAGCGGCCGGCCCCGGGCCGCGGTGACCATCCGGGCGGCCGCCGCCGCGACGGCGCAGTCGTGGTTGAGCACCGACAGGAGGAACGTCTCCAGTACCACGCACTCGGCGAACGTGCCGCTGACGGTGAGCACAGGGGAGCTGGGGAAGTACAGCTCGCCCTCGGCGTACCCGTCGATGTCGCCGCTGAACCGGTAGGCCCGCAGCCAGTCGGCGGTCAGGTCGTCGACCACGCCACGCTCGCGCAGGAACCGCACGTCGTCGGGGTCGAAGCGGAACTCCCGCAGCTGCTCGATGATCCGGCCGGTGCCGGCCACCACGCCGTAGCGGCGGCCCAGCGGCAGCCGACGGGCGAACACCTCGAACACGCACTGCCGGTCGGCGGTGCCGTCGCGCAGCGCGGCCGACAGCATCGTCAGTTCGTAGTGGTCGGTGTGCAGGGCCGTGTCTGACTTCACGGGATCAAAGCCTAGGGCGTGCCGGTGCGCTCCGGTGAGACCCCACCGTCGGGGTGAGGGCGGTGTCACCCGCCGGCGGTGTCACGCCCGTCACCGGCCGGCCAGCCGTGCGGTCACTCGTCGGCGGGCAGGGCCCGCAATGCCCCGGGCAGCTCCGCCCGGCCCGCGACACCCAGTTTCGCGTACACCCGCAGGAGGTGGTTGTCGACGGTGCGCGCCGACAGGTACAGCTGGTCGGCGATCTCCTTGCTCGGCACGCCGGCCGCGGCGAGCTTCGCGATCTGCCGCTCCCGGATCGTCAGCGCGGGCTGCGCCACCATGAGGGTCGGCGACTTCACCCCGTTGCACCGGCTCAACAGGAGGGTGAGCAGCTCCGACGCGGCCGTGGTCTGGGGCGAGCGGGCCGCGCGCAGCAGCGGGATCGCGGCGGCGGCCGCCTCCGCCGCGTACAGCGACAGGCCCAGGTCGGAGAAGGCCTCGGCGGCGCCGAGCAGTCCGCCGCCGTCGGACGCGGCCGCGGCGCGGGCGTGCCAGGCCATCACCGGCGCGAGCGGGCCCTCGACGGTGGTGGCGAGCTGGGCCAGGCGCTCCACGGCGTCGGTGGCGCGGCCGAGCCGGACCAGGTCGTGCAGCGCGTGCAGTTCGTGGCCGGCGAACCGGTCGGTGCGCAGCCGCCCCAGCAGCTCGTGGAGGATCTCCAGCCCGGTGCGGGGGTCACCGGCGCAGATCGCGACCCAGGCCCGGGCCTGCTCCAGCCACGGGTACATGATGTTCATCGTGGGCCGGTGCGCGGCGTCGCACTCGGCCATGGCCTCGGCCGCGAGCACCTGGTCACCGGAGAGGGCCGCCACGTACGCCCGTTCGGCGTTGGCCAGCCCGGCGTAGATCCGGCTGTTGGCCAGCGTCGCGGCGGCCTGGCCGGCATGGCGGGCCGCCTCGTGGATCCGGCCGCGCAGCCGGGCGGCCTGCGCCCGGACCAGCGTGATGTACCCGCTGCCCAGGTGGAACTCGCCGGTGTCGGCGAGGCCGGCGAAGTCGGCGGCGACCATGGTCTGCACCGCGCCGAGGTCACCGGCGAGGATCATCGCGGTGCCGCGGGCCAGTTCGACGGCGAGCTGGATGTAGGGCGCCTCGGCGCGCCACCGCGGCGCGTCCGCCTCCACGGCGGCCATCGAGCGCATGGTCTGCACGAACGCGCCGCGCACGGCCTGCAGGTGCGCCACCGTACTGGCCGCCAGCGCCCGGGTCTCCGGGGCGTCGCCGGGGGCGTCCAGGACGCCGCGGGCGAGTTCCAGCGCGGTCCCGTCCTCCCCGTGGTGCAGGCGCATCATCGACTCCACCGCCCGCACCCAGGCGCGCGCGTCCGGGTCGGTGAGTAGCGGCGCGTCCTTTGCCAGTAGCTGCGGGGTGGACTCGTCGGACAACCCCCAGTACGTGACGATCGCCCGGATACCCAGCCACCGGCTGCGCTGCCGGTCGTCGGTGATCCGGTCGGCGACCGAGTCGAGGATGGGGAGCGCCTCGTCCGGGCGGTCGGCGAACATCAGCAGCGTGCCGAGCACCTCGGCGGCTTCGAGACCGGCCCCGGCGCCCAGCGCGGCGCGCGCCAACCGGGCTGCGAGCGGGATGTCGAAGCCGGCGAACGCCTGCCGGGAGGCGGCGAGCAGTTGCTGCGGATCGCGGGCGGTGTCGCTGTCCAGCCGCCAGACCGCGACGCGCAACAGGTCCTCGCGCCGGCGGGCACCCACCGACTCGACGAGGTCGGCGAGTTCGGCGAGCAACCGCCGGAACCGGGTGACCGGGCAGCGCTGGCGCACCACCTCCCCGTACAGCGGATGGGCCAGGCAGACGTTGGCCCGGCGGTCGTCGCGCACGACCCGGATGAGCTGGCGCTCCTCGGCGGTCTCGACCGCGGCGGCGCCGGTGGCGCGCACCAGCAGCGGCAGGCCGATCGGCTCGCCGAACGCCACCAGTTCCAGCACCGCGCGCACCTCGTTGGTCAGCTGGCCGATCCGGGCGTCGATGACCTCGGCCAGCGTCGGCATCAGCTCGAACCGGCCGGTCCAGCGCCAGACCCCGTACGACAGGCTGATGTCGCCGCTGGCGCGCGCCGCCAGGACCAGTTCGCGCAGCAGCAGCGCGTTGCCCTGCGACAACTGCCACAGCCGGTCCACCGAGGCGGAGTCCACCGGCCCACCGAGGACCTGGCCGAGCAGGTCGGCCACCTCGGACTGGGGCAGCGGTCCGAGTTCGATCCGTTCGACCAGGTCATCTGTCCACAATGCCCGGACTGGGTCGGGGACCGGCTCGCCCGTGCGCACCGTGGCGAGGACCGTGGCGTGCTCGTTGCGGGCCAGGTAGTACACCAGCGTCGCGGACAGCGGGTCGAGCAGGTGCGCGTCGTCGATCGCGAGCACCATGGGCCGCCCGGCGGCCTGCTGGCGAAGCGCGTCGACGGCCCACCGCAGCAGGCCCGAGGTGGAGGCGGGAACAGGCTGGTCGGCCGGCAGCACCTGGGAGAGACCGCCCAGCGGGAGTCCCGCCGTTGCCGCGTTGGCGGTGGCCGACCAGACCGCCAGGCGCTCGGTGTCGAGGGCAGCGACTCCCTCACGGAGCAGCCGGCTCTTGCCGATTCCGGCAGCACCGCCCAGGATCAGACCACGGCCGGTGGCGCCTGCGGCCGCCTCGGTCAGTCGGGCCAGCTCCTCGCCACGCCCGACGAAACTCCACGGAGGCACTGTCGCAGCATATAGATGTTCCGGTTACTGTGCGCTCCCACAGCGCGCCAAACTTTGAGTAGTGCCCGGTCCGTCCTTTGAGTACCTTCGGTCCTGCCCCGGTAGGTGACCATTCACGTAGCGTTCCCGTGCCGACCGGCAACGAGGGTGGTCGGCCTGGACTCGGGAGGGCGGCGCATGAAGTCGGCGATACGGCGTACGCCGATGGCGACCCTCGGCGCGGTGGCGCCCAGTGGACCAGCCGGGATGGACGACCGGGAGGTCCGGCCCGTGCCGTCGGGCGCTGCGGGCGTGACCACCGTCGTGGTGGCCGGGGTTCCCGGGTGCGGCAAGACCGCCGTGACGGACGCGCTGCTCGGACGGGCCACGCCCGACCCGGCGCCCGGAACCGGCGCCGCACACGAGGGCGGGACCGGTCCCGACCCGGCCGCGACGCCGGCCGCCGTCGACAACTCCGCCTGGATGTCCTACCACCACGGTGACGAGCCGGTGGCGTACGCGTACGTGCCCGGCCGGCGCGCGCCGCATCCGCTCAGCCTCGACCAGGTACGCGCCGGTGACCCGGCCGCGGTCGCGCGCGGCGGCCCCGGCCGCCCGCCGCGCCGCGTCGAGGTCCTGCACCCCGCCGACGTGCTGCGGCACGTACGCCTGGTCGACACGCCGGGAGTGGGCGGGTTCGACCAGGCGTACGTCGAAATCGTGCTCGACGCGCTCGACGACGGCGCCGAGCTGCTGTTCGTGGCCGAGGCGGCCACGGCGCTGCAGATGTCGCAGCTGGACTTCCTGGCGCAGGTCGAGCAGCGCGACGTGGCCGTGACGTTCGTGCTGACCAAGATTGACGCCCATCCGCAGTGGCCGGCGGTACTGGCGGCCAACCAGAAGCTGGTGCACGACCACGCGCCGGGGCTGGCCACCGCCCGGTGGTACGCGGTGAGCGCGCGATGCGGCTGCGTGAGCACGCCGCCGGCGGTGGAGGAGGCGGCCCGCGGCCTGGCCGGCGTGGGCGTCGACGCCCTGCGCCGGGCGTTCACCGAGCCGCGACCGGGGGAGTCGACCCCGCCGCCGGTTCGGCCCGTGGCCGTGGACGCACCCGACGCCCCGAGGCCCCCGGCGCCGCGGGTCGCGCCCGGGGCCACCGACGAGCGCTGGACAGCCGTCCTCGAACGGGAGATCCGCTCCCGGCGTACCGCCGCCGCGCAGCGGCTGGCCATCGACCTGGCCGCGGTCCACGTCCGGTGCGTGCGGGAGACCACCTCCGAGGCCGGCTGTGCCCGGCTGGCCTCGGTGTTCGACCGGCAACTGCACGCGCTGTCGCTGCGGGCCACCCGCTCGGTCGAGAACGCCGCCACGGCGATCATGCACCGGGTGTTCGCCGAGATCCTGGAGGTCGCGCCGGACGATGCCGCGCTGGACCGGATCCGGCGGGCCACCCGCCGGGCGGTCGAGTCGGCCGACAGCGGGGCGCCCGAGTGGGACCGGGTGCTGCTGGTCACCTCCACCTCGGGCGTGGCCGCCACGACCGGGCCGGGTGCGGTCGCCGGGCTCGCAGCCGTCGCTCCCGCCGCGGGCGGGGTGCTGCCGCCGATCGGCGTGGCCCTGAGCGCTGGCTGCTACACCGCCCGTCACCGTGAGGGTGACCGCCGCCGGTGCCGCGCCTGGCTGCAACAGACGGTCCACACTCTGGAGACCGAGCTCGGTCGCGAGGTCGCGCGGCGGTTCGGGGACCTCAGGGAGGCGCTCGTGGTGGTCGCCACCGACACGCTCGAGCACGGCGTCCTGCTGGCCTGCCCCACAACCTGACCCGACGGCGGCAACCGTGTTCCCATCGGCGCGGTTGTCGCTATCCACGGCGTGAGGGGGAAGAATGGCCCTATGGCGGCTCCACAGGTCACCCCCGTCGAGGTGCCGGACACCACGCAGGTGCCGGCGACCGACCGGCCATGGGTGACGATCGTCTGGAACGACCCGGTCAACCTCATGAGCTACGTGACCTGGGTGTTCCAGAAGCTGTTCGGTTACAGCCGGGACAAGGCCGAACGCCTCATGCTCGACGTGCACCACAAGGGCAAGGCGATCGTGTCCAGCGGCGCCCGGGAGCGGATGGAGCACGACGCGTCCCGGTTGCACGCGTACGGGCTCTGGGCGACGGTGGACCAGTCCTGATGTTCGTTCGCCAGGGCGACGTGTGCGTCGGCCGTTTCGACGCCACCGGAGCGGCCGTCCTCCAGCAGGTCATGATCGAGATTGTTGGACTGCTGTCGGAGCGGCTCGACCGCCACGACCCGGTGGTCGGGCGGCTGTTTCCGGACGTCTATCGCGACGACCCGGAGGCCTCGGCCGACCTGCGCCGCTACATCGAGGGCGACCTCAAGTCGGCCAAGCTCGACCAGGCGGGGGCGATGCTGGCCGCGCTGCCGCCCGACGGGGGCGAGGTGCGCCTCGACGACGAACAGGCGGAGGCGTGGTTGCGCGGGCTCACCGACGCCCGGCTCGCCCTGGGCGTGCAGTTGGGCATCCGCGACGACACCGACCTCATCGAGGAGATGGACGAGGCGGTGCTGGGCGATCCGGTGTCGGTGCGGGTGGCCCAGCTGTCGGTCTACGCCTACCTGAGCGAGCTGCAGGAGTCGCTGGTCGAGGCGCTCGCCGGGTGAGCCGTCCCACGTGGTGATGCTCACCTGACGGCTGGCGGGGTGGGTTGGGTAGGCTTGGCCGCGTGCTGACCATCGACGCCGCGATCCTCGACGCGATCGTTGCGCACGCCCGCCGGGACCACCCCGACGAGGCGTGCGGGATCGTGGCCGGTGCGATCGGGTCCGACCGGCCGACCCGGCATGTCGAGATGGACAACGCGGAGCGCTCCACGACGTTCTACCGCTTCGACTCGGGCGAGCAGCTGCGGGTCTGGCGCGAGATGGACGACCTCGACGAAGAGCCGGTGGTCATCTACCACTCGCACACCGCCACCGAGGCATACCCGTCGCGTACCGACGTCGGCCTCGCGGCGTTCCCGGAGGCGCACTACCTGCTGGTGTCGACCCGGGACCCGGAGACCACGGAGATCCGGTCCTACCGGATCTCCGACGGGGTCGTCACGGAGGAACCGGTCAAGGTCGTGGAGGCGGGCGTGGACCCGCACGCGGTCCAGTCCTACATGTTCGGGCAGAGCCCGGCCGCGGTCGACTACGAGTGTCGCGCCGGCGACTGACGCCGCCCGCACCCGTTCTCGTCACCGCTGCCCGTTTAAGACTGTCCGATTTATGAGGAGCATCGAAAACCATGGCCATCGAGGTTCGTATCCCGACGATCCTGCGTTCGTACACCGGCGGCGCGAAGTCCGTCGAGGGCAGCGGTGACACGATCGCCGACCTGCTCGCCGACCTGGACGGCAAGTACGCCGGCATCCGCGGCCGCCTGGTCACCGACGAGGGTGCGCTGCACCGGTTCGTCAACATCTACGTCAACGACGAGGACGTCCGGTTCGTCGGCGGCCTCGACGCCAAGCTCAGCGACGGCGACAACGTCACCATCCTGCCCGCGGTCGCCGGCGGCGCGCTCGCGACCTGGGCCTAACAGTCATGGCTCGCTACGAGTCGTTGCTTGACGCGTGCGGTAACACCCCGCTGGTCGGGCTGCCCCGGCTGTCGCCCAGTCCGGAGGTGCGGTTGTGGGCCAAGCTCGAGGACCGCAACCCCACCGGCAGTATCAAGGACCGGCCCGCCCTGTGGATGGTGCGGGCCGCCGAGGAGGCCGGCCGGCTCCGCCCGGGTGACACGATCCTGGAGCCGACCAGCGGCAACACCGGGATCGCGCTCGCGATGGTGGCGAAGTTGCGCGGATACCGGCTGGTCTGCGTCATGCCGGAGAACGTCTCCAGCGAACGGGTGGCGCTGCTGCGCATGTACGGCGCGGAGATCATCTTCTCGCCCGCGGCGGGCGGCTCCAACCGGGCCGTCGCCATGGCCAAGGAGATCGCCGCCGAGCACCCCGACTGGGTGATGCTGTTCCAGTACGGCAACGAGGCCAACGCCCGGGCGCACTACGAGAGCACCGGTCCGGAGCTACTGCGCGACCTGCCGACGATCACGCACTTCGTCGGCGGGCTGGGTACCACCGGCACGCTGATGGGCGTCGGGCGGTACCTGCGCGAGAAGGTCGAGGGCATCGAGATCGTCGCGGCGGAGCCCCGTTACGGCGAGCTGGTGTACGGGCTGCGCAACATCGACGAGGGGTACGTCCCCGAGCTGTACGACGCCACGGTCCTGACCCGCCGGTTCTCGGTCGGTACCAGGGACGCGGTCCTGCGTACCCGGCAGCTCGTCGAGGTCGAGGGGCTGTTCGTCGGGTTCTCCACCGGGGCGGTGCTGCATGCCGCCCTCGCGGTGGCGCACGAGGCGGTCAAGGCCGGCAAGCGCGCCGACGTCGCGTTCGTGGTCGCCGACGCCGGCTGGAAGTACCTGTCGACCGGCGCCTACACCGGCACCCTCGGCGAGGCCGAGGACGCCCTCGAAGGTCAGCTCTGGGCCTGACGACCCCGGTGACGCCCCGGGCCCGTAGGCCCGGATGACACGGCCGCGGCCCCTTCCGGCGACTCGCCGGAAGGGGC
>NZ_JBLYUB010000032.1:0-75430 GCF_049999945.1 Planosporangium spinosum
GACCGCCGACGGGCAGAACAAAAGAGCGACCCGGAGATCCGCCGCTGTCTCAAGCGCTACACCGCGCGCCGACTGTTCCGGTTGATGGAAACCGCCGCAGCGCTTGACAGGCCATAGAAGCGTCAAGCGGAGTACGACACGGCCGATAGCTGATCTTGGTGAGGACTTTCTGTACGTCTTCAAGGCGGCCCGGCAACCGGGCCGCACGCGCCGCCGATCGGGCGCGTGCCCGCGCTGCCGCTGTCGCTCGGCGCGGGCACGCCGGACGCCCACCGGCTGGCGCGGATAGCGGGAAGCCCTCGGGCCGCTGAAGCACGACAGCGCCGAGGGCAGTTGATCGAGATGGGCCGGCATCCGGCCGGCGGCGAGCTGGGCGCGCAGCGTGGCAGCCACGCGCGCACCGTCGGCGTGTCACCGTCGGCGGGTGGTCGCGGTCAGAGCGCCTCCGGCGGGGGCCTCGGGCTCCGGGATGGCAAGAGCGCGAACTGCGCGTGAGTAGGCACCCCAAGATCGTTAGTGCAAAATCAGTACAAATGAGAACGGGAAGCCATGTGAAACCTTGAGAGACAACGACCACTCTCTCCGAACTTGGACGCCATGATCTTCAATCTTGGGCTGGGCTGCCTTGCTCGATCTGGTGGATGAGTCGCTTGAGTTGGGTGACTTCCTCGTTGAGGGCGCGGTCGCCGGCGGGGGTGAGGGAGAGCCAGGTGCGGGGGCGTTTGCCCTCGTAGCCCTTCTCGATATGGATCAGCCCGGCCTTCTCGAGGACTGTCAGGTGCTGGTTGAGGTTTCCGGGGGTGAGGTCGAGGGCCGTACGCAGGAAGCCGAAGTCGACCCGGCGTGCCTGGTGGGCGACGGTGAGGATACCTAGGCGTATGCGCTGGTGGACGATGTCATCTAGGCCGTTGACGGGGTGCTGCTCAGGCTGGGCGTTCATGAGGCGTTGCGCTGACGGGACTGCTGGGCAAGGGCGAAGCCGAGGGCGCCGAGCAGGAGGAACATGCCGGGCACGGCCAGTCGGGGCAGCGACATCCACGGTGAGTCGACCGGGATTCCCATCGAGCCGGTTCTGAACGGTCCTAGCTCGATTGCCAGCTCGATGGCCAGGTAGGCCAGGGTGAAGAGCAGCAGGGCGCGGTTGCGCTCCACCCAGGACAGCACCAGTAGCGACAGCGGGATGGCTGCGTCCGGTGCGTCGAGCCATTGGAGGAACTGCGCCGACCCCGAGGTGGGGTCGAGGTGCATGCCCAAGAAGTCGAGCTTTTCGCCGGGCAACGGTATGCCGTGGCGGGTGTTCCAGTAGAAGGTGGCGGTGTTCAGGGCGATCAGACCGATTCCGGTGAGAACGTAGGGGCGAACCGGTGTGCCGACGCCGCGGTTGCGGGAGCGGCGGATGTAGAAGATCGCTGTCGCGATGTAGGCCAGGGCGGGACCGAGTATCCCGTAAGGCGGCCAGCCTTGCCTGAATGCGAGACAGGTCTCGCGGGCGTTATCGACCGAGCCAGGCGGGGCTGGGCAGGTGATCGTGTGGGTGCTGAAGGTGAAGCGGTTGACGAGAATCCCGCCGAGGGTGATGACGCCGAACAGTAGGAGGGGGAACCAGGTGCCGCGCTGGGCGGCGCGGACCTTGCGGGTCAAGTCGTCGAGGCCGGCGAGGACGTCGTGGGGGGTGCTCGGTGACGGTTCCGATGCGTCTGCCATACAGTAAGGTTTGCATCACAGACTAAACTTGGCAAGAGACTTAACGCTGGCCTGCGGGAGCCCGAGGGGAACGTGTTGACCTCGCATTCGTCTGCTGCCGACCTCATTGCCTGTACTCGGAAGGATGGGTCGAGTGTCTAGTGGCGAGCTGGCGCAAGATCCGGAACATTCGCGGAACGATCAAGAACGGCATCAACGTCCGCTGAGCTGTTGATGCAAGTGAGATCCGTTGCGTGGTCGCAATAGCTACCCCGTTCCTAAACCGTGTGTCGCTCCGCTTCGACCGAGGAGAGCCACCTGGGCGCGTGGAGTTGTGCGAGTGAACGCCACGCCTCGGTGCCACCCAATAGAGGCCAGGCGGGGGTGGGTGCGTATGCGATCCCTGCTGCGTGCAGTCGTTCCGCCAGCCCGCTGTGTGCGGCGGCGAGTGCATCTGCCGCACCTGGAGTGCCGGCCTGACCCTGTTCTTGGATGTGAGGCAGGATCGCGGCGTAGCGGGTGGTCACTGCATCCAGGTCTCGGTTGGCCCGCTCGATCGAGAGGCTGCTCAGCGTCAGACGGGGCGGTTCCTCGTTCTCGGCAATGGCAGCGAGCACGCGATCGTGACCGTCGAGGATGGCGTAGGCGTCGAGACCGCTGATCCACCACAGCAGAATCGGGGGAAGGCTGCCGTCGCGTACCTGCTTGCGGTACGCCTTGACCCGGCCGTTTTCGAGACTCGACAGCCGCCGTAACGGTAAGACCTGGCCGCCGCCGTTGTGGGCGATCCAATCGATGGAGCCATCGGGATCTCCCGACAGCAGGAGAGTTGTCCAGCGCTCCGCCACGCTGCGCGCCTGGTGAACCGATCGCAGGTGGTCGTCCCGGCTGATTACCCACTGGCCGCGCTGCAAAGGGCCGGTGGTAGCGGTGGCCAGTGCAGTCGCGAAGTAGTGCGCCCACCGTGACCGGCCGGCGTCGGGGTCGCCGGCGACTGTCTGGCGGGCCTGCGCAGCGCGAAGCGGCTTGATGGGCGAGCGGAACTTGTCAGTGCGTAGGTACTCGACGCCGCTGCGGTAGCGGTCAACCACGGCCAGCAGTACAGGCTGCCCGTTCTGGGTGAGCAGCAAGCGGCCCTGGCCGGCGACCTGCACCTGGAGGTTGGCGCGTTGAGGCTGCGTGACGTCGAGGGTGAGCGCGTGCCAGTATCCGCTTCCGTCAGCGGCCACGACGTTGGATCTACGCACAGAGTGATCGTAAGGCGGTGCTGCACTTGAAGCTGTAGCCGCGCCAGTGCTCGATGGGTGACCAACTGAGTGACAACGGGGACGAACATCGCCGGACGCCTACGGACGTTGACGGACTGTTCTCGAAGCTCAAGAGGCACAGAACCGCAGGACAAGCGACCGTGATCGTTGCCCGGTGGTCAAGGAATCAGAGCTGTTGCTTGCCGAATTGGGCTCTGTCTGTATCAAGGCGCCGCGCAAGCGCGGCGCGACCGTGCGTGCGCGTCGCGCTCTGGACCTCCGGCCCGCCGCGCACGCGCCGGCCGGCCGCTCCACGAGGCCGTCACGCCCTGATCTCAGCCACCATCGTGTCCGAGTCCTCGAACGACTCGACCGTGCGGAACCCCTCAGCGGCGTACAGCCTCGCGGCGAAGTGAGCCCGCTCGACGCTCAGCGACACCGCCCGCACGCCACGGTCACGCGCGGCATGGCCTCCGGGACATGGCCGGCCGCTCGCGGATTTGCCGAGACGCGGATGTTGCAGCTGTCGCTACTGCTCGGTCGGGTTGGCACGCGTGGACGTGCTGGAGCGGCACCTGTCAGGGGCCCGATGCCGAGCGACGGCACTTCCCGACTGCCCCGATCGGTGGAACGATCTGAACCGTGACAGCGCGCGTTGAGGTCTCGCAGGTGTCCGCTCGGGGAAAGGTCAGAGGTGCGGTGATGACCCAGGGAAGGCGGTCGTGAAATGAGCGGCAAGGTTGTCGTGAACCGGTGTATGTCGCTTGACGGCTTCATCGCCGGTCCCGGCCATTCGATGGACTGGGGGGATGGTCGCGCTCTCGCCGACTTCATGGCACCGGACGATTTCGCGGAGATCGCAGCGGCCACCGGCGCCATGCTCGTCGGCCGGCGGACGTGGGAGGTAGGCGACCGGATGGAGGCCGAGGAGCCGGACAGCGCCGACTACCCCTTCTCCGGACCCATGTTCCTCCTCACCCATAGGCCGCTGGAGCCGCCGAACCCGAACGTCACGATCCTCACCGGCGACATCGGCGAAGCGGTCGCCACGGCACTGGACGCTGCCGGCGGCAAGAACCTCGAAATCCTCGGCGCCGACGTGGCCGGCCAGTGCCTTCGCCGGGGGCTCGTCGACGAGATCCTGGTGTATGTACTGCCGGTTCTGCTCGGCGACGGCATCCGCTTCTCGTCCCCGGGCCTTGCGAGGACAGGCCTGGAACCAATCAGCAGCACGCGGTCGGGTGACGCCACCATCCTCCGCTTCCGCGTCCGCAAGCAATCCGACCAGACTGTCTGATAGCGCCGGATCTCGCGCGCCGGGGTCACCCCGGCCGACGCGCTGTAGAGATCACTACACGATGCGCGGGGCCCGCACAGGTGCCGCGATCCGGGCGCACCTGTCGTCACGTGGGGCTGTCCGGCCGGCTCTGGGTTTCATGCGGACGAGTGTGCAACGCCGCGGCGGCGATGAGCGTGGGTGTGGTAAATCGCTTGTGGGCTGCCTCGCGCTTCGCCGATGATGGCGGCCGTGGCCACGACCCGACGGGCCGGTATGTTTCTCGATCTCACGGACGACCCGCGTGAGGTCGGGCCAACGTTGGGTGACGTCCCCGAACAGCCGCTGGACCGGGAGACGACCATGGATGGCGCCCGTCGCCGTGAGCTTGCCCGCAGGACGCTCGACGGCTACGTGAGTGGCCCTACCGCTCCGATCCGGGCAACGGCCCGTGCCCTGGCGAAGGTCGATGGTGCCCTGGCTGTGGTGCTCGTCGAGGGCATCAGCGACCAGATCGCGTTGGAAACGGCTGCGGTGTGCCGTGGCCGGGATCTCGAGGCGGATCGGGTGGTGATCGTGCCGATCGGCGGTGCGCACGCGATTGGCCGTTTCCTGACCGGGTTCGGCCCGCTGCGTACCCGGGCGCGACTTGCCGGTCTGTGCGACCTGAATGAGGCAGAGATATTCCGGCGGGGACTGATCTTCGCCGATGTCGGCTCACCCCGTACGCAGGCCGACCTCGAGGACCTCGGGTTCTACGTCTGCATTGACGATCTGGAGGACGAGCTGATCCGCGCCGTGGGCGCCGAAGGGGTCGAAGCACTCCTCGACGCACAGGGCGACCTAGGGTCGTTCCGCTCGTTGCAGAGCCAGCCTGCCTGGCGAGGCCGGCAGCCCGAAGTGCAGATGCGGCGGTTCTTGGGCAGCGGTTCGCGCCGCAAGTTGCGCTACGCCCGGTTGCTCGTCGAGGCGGCAGTTGGCCGGGGCGCCTTGCCGCGGCCGCTCGACGCGCTGCTCACCGCCGTTTGCGCGCACTGATCTGCCGCTGACAACGCGCGCCCGGCCTCCGTGGCCCGTCACCCGGTGTGGCCGGACGGCTGGTCCGGCTGGGAGACGACGTTAGCGCCCTGGAATGGCGCCGAAACTCGTCGAATACTGCCGACGCTCGAACGAGCTGGCCGCGCAGGCCGGCATCACCAAGGACACCATCCGTTTCTACGAGAAGATCGGCCTGGTGACGGCGCGGCGGCTCCCGAACGGCTACCGCGACTATCCGGCTGAGACGGTTCCCTGGCTGCGGCATATCCGCACCGCGCGGATGCTCGGATTCTCCCTGGCGGAGATCGCGCGGCACGGTGAGCGGCTGCGTGATGCACCGGAGGACGGACCCGCGGTGTCCGCGCTGCTGGGGGAGAAGGTTCGCCTCATCGACATGCGTATCGCTGAACTCGTGGCCCTGCGAGCCGATCTGCTTGCCCGCATCGGCACTGCATGCCCGCTACACGCGGCCGATCCCACCGCCTGAGGGACCGTCGGCGACAAGCGACGGATCACGTCCGTCCGGGCGGGTTCGCCTCATACCGTCGATTCCCGGAACAGAGACCCGAGACACCTCCTGAAGCTCACGCGGGGCAACCCACGCGAGTGGCTCTTCCCCCGGACCTGCCGCGCAGCGCGCGCTAGCCGGCGGCCAGGCCGGCACCTTTCCGGTACTGCCCATCAACGGCACCGTTGCGGGGATCTGGCACTACCGCCGCTTCGGACACAACCTGGACATCGCGGCCGAACCGTTGACCGCGCTCACCCGCGCCCAGCGCCGAGACCTTGACGATCAGGTGGAACGTGCCGGGAGATCCTGGCGGGCAACCCACGGTTGAGCATTGGCAGGGTCGCCATAGGTAGCCACGCATAGGCCAGGATCGTTCGTCGAATTGATCGGCAGGCGGCTGTGGTCGTCTCCGGTCACCTGGTCAACCGGTACTCCCCGGCCGTCGCGATCGCCTGGGTTCATGCCGTCAACGGCGCCCCGGACCGGCGCGGATGCCGCGCGCCCGCGTCGATCGCGGACCCGCTCGGGCGTCACGTGTGTGCGGCGTTGATTGATCCGCCGTCGTAGAGGTGTCGGTTAATCAATGCGGCCCGTAGCAATAGGAGCGACATACAGCACGCACAGCGGGTGGGTCGGGTGCACGGGCGTCGTCAATCGCAACGACAGCCGGTGCTGGCCCCCGACCGCGGCCGGGGTGCGGCAGACCGTCAACCCAACGACGTTCGAAGGAAGCAAGGCATGACGATGACAAGAATCCGGGCCGCCGTCACGGGGCTGCTCGCGACCGCCGCGGTGGTGGGTGGCGTGGCGTCGAGCGTGGCGTCGGCGTCCGCCGCAACGGTGTCGTCCACCGCCGCGGCACTACCGGCCACGGCCGCCGCTGCGCTGCCGACCGTCGACATGGAGGCGACCGTGCTGGCCGCCCAGATCGACCCCCGGCGCGCCGACCACACGCTGACCCCGGGCGCGAAGGCCTCCGTCCTGGCCGTGGAGCAGGCGCTCCAGGCCCGGAACCTCCTGGACGCCCGCTGGGTAGACGGCTACTTCGGCACCGAGAGCATCTCGGCGTACGCGGCCTACCAACGCTCGCTCGGGTACACCGGGCTGGCCGCCAACGGACTGCCCGGCGCGACGTCGTTGACCAAGCTCGGGCAGGACCGGTTCACGGTAACCCACACGATCGGCCCGGGCGCGCGGGTCCAGCGCGACGGGTACGTCGTCGACGCCCGTACCCAGGCGATGCTCACCGAGGCCGAGCGTCTGCTCGGCTTCCGCCTCGTACTCGAGCAGGGCTCGTACAACCCTGGCGGCGACCCGACCTCGGCCGGCACCCACGACGGCGGCGGCGTCGTCGACGTCGCCGTCACCGGAATGTCCGCCGCCACCCGCACCGCTGTCGCCCGCGCGCTGCGCCAGGTCGGCTTCGCCCCTGGGTCCGTGACCCGAGCCAGGGCGACTGGCCGTGGCACATCCACGCCGCGGCGATCAGCGACACCGACCTGTCCAGCCAGGCCCAGCACCAGACCGGTGACTACTACCTCGGCCTGAACGGCCTGGCGAACCGGGGCCCGGACGACGGACCCCGGATCCCGATCCACACCTGGGAGGAGTACCAGCGCACGCACTGACCCCGGCGCCCGCGGAACACCGACAGGCGCACCCAGCCACCGATCACCGATCACCGCTCACTATCCGAAGAGGACACATGCTGAACCTACGCAAGGCTCTCACCGTCGCCGGCGTCGCGCTGGCCATCACCACCTCGTCCTTCCTGACCACCGGTTCGCCCGCGCTCGCGGCGTCCCGGGACGGCGTCTGCGACAGCGGCGAGTTCTGCTACTACTACAACAGCGACGAGGCCGGTTCGGTCTCGGACTTCACCGACTCCCTGGGCGACTACGGCACGACCCAGCCGTCCTGCTACGAGTTCAAGGGCGCCGGCAACGGCCAGGGCGTGTGCGTGAAGAACAACGCGGCGTCGGTGTGGAACCGCACCAGCAAGACGGTGACGGTCTACTACAACAGCAACTTCGCCGGAGCGAGCCAGTCCTTCGCGGCCGGCGCGAAGGGCAACCTCAACGCCACGCTGAAGAACAACAACGCCTCGCACCAGATCGGCGCCTCCGGCGGTGAGACCTACCCGGCCGACCCGCGCGCGTCCGAGGCCGTCGCGTTCGCGAAGGCGCGGCTCGGGCACACCGACTGGAACAACGAGTGCGAGCTGTTCGTCGAGCGGGCGTTCGGCACCAGCGGCCGGTTCGCCACGGCACGCGCGCACTACGACTGGCAGAAGGCCAACGGGCGCATCCACACCGGCTCGGTGCCGCCCGCCGGAACGGCGGTGTTCTTCACGTCCACCACGTCGGCCGGGCACGTCATGCTCTCCATCGGCGGCAACAGCGCCATCAGCACCGGACCGACCGTCTACCAGACCAACACCTTCCGGGACCGGTCCGACTACCTGGGCTGGGCGTACGTCCCGAGCAGCTGGTGACCTGACGCGTCGCTCGCACGTGCAGGTAAGCACGCCCAGGCCGACTTCCAGTGGATGCCCCACTTCTCGACAGCCCGTCTGATAACTGGTGAGCATCACCTGCCACAGATGCCTGAGCGGGTGGGCACGGCGTGTCGTGATGACAGCGGGGCGGGCTCTTCGGTAGGCGCACTGGCCACGAAACCAGTTGTGTCACCACCGAAGAGCCCGCCTCGTGGGCGTGACATCGGCGGTGGCGTACGTAAGCTGTGGGACAACATCGACGGCCGTCGTCACGCCGAATATCGGGGTGGGCGTACGTCGCACACGGGGGAATGGATCAGGTGCCGTACGGACGGGTGACGGCGTCCCGGACAACCGATACCGGGGCGCTGCATAAGCAGCATACGGAGCGGTCGTTCGGGCAAGCGGCCGCGAACGCGTTCCTGCACGACGGCGGCTATGCTGCGCGTCGAGGACGGTCGGCTGGTCGGATCGGGGGCCGGCCGCGGTGTGCCGCTTGGGACGCTGTTGACCTATGGGGCGATCGAGACCGCGCTGGTACGGCTGGGGCGCACCCGCCGCACGTACGACCCGCGGTGGCTCGCTGAGATGGAGCGGCGGCTGGCCGGTGGCGACGGACCGCACACGCTCGCGCCGGGCGCCGACGACGGGGCGGACTGGCTGAGAGCCCTGATCTGCACGGATCCGCTGCTGCGGATGTACTGTGCCGTGCCGGGCGGACGGTCGCCGATCGCGCCGTGGCCAGCGCACCCCGCGTACCCGGGCGGCACCGTGGCGGTGACGGTGGCCGACCTGACCGTACCCGCACGCATCGACGTGGTCCGCGTAGCGGCACGGCATCTGGCTCGTCGTGCGGTGGACCCGGCGGGGCAGCTGCTGGAGGACCTGGTTCGGCCGTTGGCCGCGGTGTTCCGGGTCGTGCTGGACCGGTACGGCATCGTGTTGGACCTGGATCCCGCCCGGGTGGCGGTGGAGCTGTCCCCGGAACGGCAGGCCACCGGGAGAATCGTGGTCGGCGGGGCGGTCGGGACGTGGCAGGTGGGTGGGTCCGGGTCCTCTGTGGAGCAACTGCTGCGGTGCCTGGACCTGCTCGCGGCTGCCCTCGCCCGTGTGCTTCCGGCCGGATCACCGCCGGTCGCTGGGTTTCAGCGTATGGCCCCGGTCACCTGGGAGTGGCGGGCGAGGCTGTCGAGGAATGCCTCGTAGCTCGTGTGGCCTTGGCCGACAATCCATCTCGGTGTCGTCGCCGACGGCTGTCCGGCCAGCCCCGCCAGCAACTCGCGGTACGCCTCGTCCTTGGGGGCGCCCCTGTCCCAGAGCAGGCACGGCCCCGGGACCTGGGTGGAGATCTGCCGATCCTGTGCCGTCACCACGATGTGGAACTGTTCCTCGACGTCCAGCAGACACAGCGGCCCCGCAACGTCCAGGGTGAGCGTCGCGAAGGTCTGCCTGACCGATGGCGACGACAGGAACAGCCGGCTCTGGACGCTGGCGGCCGGCGTGAATTCGAAGATCCAGTGCTCGGGAAACAGCGACGAGCCGTCGAACACCATGAGGTAGACGTAGCCGACCATGACCCGGGTCGTACCGTCCGGCCACGCACGCGCGACGTTGGCATTGTCACCCTTGTCGTCGTGGTATTCGCGCAGCGGACCGTCCGGCGGAAAGACTAGCGACAGGTCGAAGCTTGGGGTGCCACGGCCCGCGACCACGTCGGCCAACTCCACCGTCCGGCCGGCCTCGTAGTCGTAGGTGCAGGGCAACACCACCGACGTACCGTCGGGCAGGGCCACAGTGGTTCGCCGGTCCTCATGGTGGTCGCACAACGCCGCGACCGCCGTGAGCAGGCGCCCGGCGTCACGCCGGTGCACGTACACCTGGTAGCTGTAGTCGATACCCATGCCGTCGCCTTCGGGTTGCCAGCAGACGCCGAGCGTAGCGGAGGGTCCTTCGCGCCGACAGCGCTTACGGCTGCTGTGTGGGACGGAGCTGCCCATCGACACCGCGGATGCCGAGCTCATGCGCCTGGCCGACATCCCCGAGAGCGCCCGGGTCCGGCGGGCCCGAACCGGGCGTGGCGAATTCCCCGCCCGCCGGGCGGCAAACGTGGTCGGGTGGGTCAGCGCGCGATGCGCGGACGGCGGCGGGCGAAGTCGTCGGCGATCTGGTCGAACGTCACCCAGCGGACCCCGTCGTGGGCGCTGATGTACTCGATCAGGCGCTCGTGCATGAGCAGGACCTGCGGGCGTCCCGACACGTCCGGGTGGATCGTCATCGTGAAGACCCCGTACTCGCACTCGCGGTGCACCCAGTCGAACTGGTCCCGCCACATCTGCTCGATGTCGTGCGGGTTGACAAAGCCGTGGCTGTTCGGGCTGGCCTTGATGAACATCATCGGCGGAAGGTCGTCGAGGTACCAGTTAGCGGGGATCTCGATCAGGTCGGTCTCCTCACCGCGGACCAGGGGCTTCATCCACTCGTCGGCGCTCCTGGCGTAGTCGATCTTCGTCCAGCTGTCACCGACCCGGACGTAGTACGGCTCGAAGTCACGGTGCATCAGCGAGTGGTCGTACCTGATCCCCCGATCGAGCAGCAGCTCGTTGGTGATCGGGCTGAACTCCCACCAGGGTGCGACGTACCCGGTCGGCGCCTTCCCGGCCCGGTCGGTGATCAGCTCGACGCAGCGGTCGAGAACGGCGATCTCCTGCTCACGGCTCATGGCGATCGGGTTCTCGTGGCTGTACCCGTGCACCCCGATCTCGTGACCGGCGGCGACGCAGGCGTCGAACTGTTCTCCGAACGTCTCGATCGAGTGCCCGGGCCAGAAGAAGCTCTGGGTGAGCTGGTAGCGGCGGAACAGGTCGAGCAGCCGCGGTACCCCCACCTCCCCGGCGAACATGCCGCGCGAGATGTCGTCCGGGGAGTTCTCTCCCCCGTAGGAGCCGAGCCAGCCCCCGACCGCGTCGACGTCGACGCCGTAGGACACCAGGATCTCTTTGGCCATCCGGTCAGCCTCCTTCGTCCGCCGGGCGCCACCGGCGGGTTGCCCCCGCCGGTGGCGACGGGTCCCGGGTGGTTCTCAGCTACCCAGGTACGCGCGCACGATCCGCAGCGGGTCGTGCGGGTCGACCGCCAGCGCGGTCGCCAGCAGCAGCCGGGCCTGCCACGGGGTCAGGTCGGCGGCGAACAGCGCGCCGGCGCGGACCAGGTCGGCGCCGCCGCCACCGGTGTACAGCGGCACGACCGGGCCGCTGTACACGCGCGAGCACACCAGTACCGGTGTCCCGGCCCGGCCGAGCTCGGCGACGGCCTCGACGACGGCGGGGTTGGCGTTGCCGGCCCCGAAGGCGGCCAGGACGACGCCCGCCGCGCCCGCCGACACAGCCGCGCGGAGCAGGACGTCGTCGGTACCGACGTAGAGGCTGATCACGTCGACCCGGGGCAGCGTGAGCCCGTCCCGTACGCGCGCCGGTGGCCCGACCCGGCGCGGCGCGGCCAGCGGCAGCACGGTACCGGCGGCGACCCGCAGCACCGGTCCGCGGCCCGGTGCGTCGAAGGCGTGCGCGCCGAGCGTCTCGACCTTGCGTACGCCGCGGGCCGCGAACGCGTACCCGTCGAAGCACAGCAACGGCCCGTACCCGCGCGCCAGCGGGCTGGCGGCCACGGCGATCGCGTCGCGCAGATTGGCCGGGCCATCCGGGGCGGGGTCGTCGAACGGGCGCTGGGCGCCGGTGAAGACCACCGGCTTGTCCCGGTCGAGCAGCAGCGAGGCGAGGAAGACCGACTCCTCCATGGTGTCCGTACCGTGCGTGACCACCGCGCCGTCGGCATCGGCCAGCGCTTTGTCGATCACGGCGATGACACCGACCGCGTCGTCCAGGGACCAGGCGAAGCTGCCGCGGGTGGCGACGTCCGTGGGGGTGACCGTCACACCGTCCGGTACCGGGACCCGGGCGAGCAGGTCGCGCGCGGGCGCTGCGGCCGTCAGCCCGGCGGGAGTCGAACGGCTGGCGATGGTACCGCCGGTCGCGATCAGGTGGAGGGTGACCACCGGGGCATGTCCTCTCGCAGTGATACGACCGACCGTAGGTAACCACTCAACCGAGAGTCAAACAACCGAAAGGTGATGTACGGGCCACCGATTGGTGTGGTGATGCGGTGGTGCATGAATACCGTGGCCAACGCATCCCAGGCGCAGCGCTGGAGTTCCGACACCGGCCGCCGGTGGATCGCCGAGCACGCCCGGGACCCGTTGGTGGGGCGGTCAGGACGGCTGCCGGCGCGCGCCGGCGCCCAGTACCCGCAGCAGGCGCGCGACCTCGGCGGCGACGGCGTCCCGGCCGGGGCCGAGGTACTTGCGCGGGTCGACCAGTCGGGGATCGGCGTCGAGGGTCCGGCGGACCTCGGCGGTCATGACCTTGTTGAGCTGGGTGGCGATGTTGACCTTCACCATGCCGGCCGCGACGGCCCGGGCGAGCCCGTCGTCGGGTACGCCGGACGAGCCGTGCAGGACCAGGGGGACGTCGACGGTCGCCGCGAGCCGGGCGATCAGCTCGTCGTCGAGTACGGCGTCCCGGGAGAGCATCGCGTGCGACGAACCGACCGCCACCGCGAGGGCGTCCACCCCGGTCGCCGCGACGAACGCCTTCGCCGTCGCCGGGTCGGTGCGCGCGCCCGGCGCGTGCACGCCGTCCTTGCCGCCCACCTCGCCGAGTTCCGCCTCGACCCAGACGTCGCGCTCGTGGCAGTACGCGGCGACGGCGGCGGTCTCGGCCCGGTTGGCGTCGTCGTCGAGCGCCGAGGCGTCGAACATGACCGACGGTACGCCCAGCGAAACCGCCTCCTCCACCAGGTCGCGCCGGGTGGCGTGGTCGAGGTGCACGACCACCGGTACCGTCGCGGCCCGCGCGATGTGCAGGCAGCCGGCGGTCAGCGGCGCCAGCCCGCCGTGGTAGGCGGCGGTGTTCTCGGACAACTGCAGCACGACGGCCGCGCCGGCGTCCTGTGCCCCGCGCACGATGGCCTCGGCGTGCTCGAGTGTGACGACGTTGAACGCGCCGATGCCGTGCCTGCCGGCGCGCGCGTCCGCCACGAGCCGGGACATGGGTGCCAGTGTCATGCGATCTCCTCGACGTGGATCTGTCCGACCCAGCGCCGGTAGGCGTCCAGGTCGACCTCTCCGGCGACCGGCCGCAGGACGGCGGCGGCCGAGAGTGCGGTGGCCTCCGCGAGCGCGCGCGGCCAGTCGACCCGCGCCGGCGAGCCGGACCCGGCCAGCCGGATGGCGAGGGCGGCGGCGCAGGCGTCGCCGGCGCCGGTGGGGTTGCCCCGGACGACCTCGCTCGGCCGTGCCTGCCAGGCCCCCGTACCGGTGACCGCGACCAGGCCGTCCGGGCCCGCGGTCACCACCACCGCGGCCGCCCCCTGGTCGACCAGTTCCCTGGCGGCGTGGACGGTGTCGGCCACGTCGCTCAGCCGGCGCCCCAGCGCCTCGGCCAGCTCGGACCGGTTGGGTTTGAGTACCGCGCCGCTGCGGGCGGCGGCGACGAGTCCCGGCCCGCTGGTGTCGACGAGGGCGGGCACGCCTCGGGCGGTGGCCCGGGAGGCGAGCCGGGCGGCGGTGCCCGGCGGGAGCCCTCGGGGCAGGCTGCCGGAGACGGTCAGCGCGCTGGTGCGGCTCAGCTGCTCGTCGACGTGCCCGATCAGCCGGTCGAGGTCGTCCGCGTCCGCCTGCGGTCCCGGCTCCCAGAACGACGTCGCCGCCCGGGAGTCGTCGACGACGACCACGGTGCGCCGGGACCGGCGGGCGGCGCCGCCGTCATCGAGGTGGACGAACGTCTCCTCGATGCCGAGGGCGCGCAGCGCCGCCTTGATCGCCTGGCCGGTGCCGCCCATCGTCAGTCCGGTGGCCCGGACCGGCACACCGAGAGCGTGCACGACCCGGGCGAGGTTGACCCCCTTGCCACCCGGAAGCTCGCGGACCTCCCGGACGCGGTGTTCTCCACCCGGCCGTACCTCGTCGACCAGGTACGTGGCGTCGAGGGCCGGGTTCGGCGTGACGGTGAGTATCACGGCAGGAGACCGCTAGACGTTGGTGACGGACCGGGTGAGGTTGGTCGGCCGGTCGGCGTCGCGTCCCCGCTCGGTCGCCCACTGGACGGCGAACCGGTGCAGCCGGACGAGCTCGGCCATCGGGTCGCGGGTGGACTCCTCGAGCCGGGCGCCGGTGTCGAGCACGGCCTGCCGCTGCACGTCGGTCAGCGGGGTGAGCGACCACACGAGGGTCGTGGCGTCGGCGACGGCGATCGGCCCGTGCCGGTACTCGCCGCGCGGGTAGGTCTCGGCCCAGACCGCCGCCGCCTCGCGGCACTTGAGCGCGGCCTCCTGGCCGATGGCGGTGGACCAGTCGTGTCCGAGGACGACCAGCTGGCGCTGCGGCGTGGCGGGCAGGTCGCTCACGAGCGCCGACTCGGCCTCGGCGATGACGGTCGTGAGGTCCTCGCCGATCGAGGCCCGGAACGTGGCGAGGGCGGTGGTGGCGAACCGGGTCTGCACCACGGACTGCTCGTCGGCGAACTCCAGGGGCACGACGTGGGTGGCGGCGGCCGCGACGGGCGTGTCGACCACGCCGACCACCGCGGTGACCGGTACGCCGGCGGGCAGCTGGGCCATCGCGTCGACCACCTCGACCGAGGTGCCCGACCGGCTGAGCGCCACGATCCGGTCGTACGACCGCAGTCGGGTGGGCAGCTCGCTGGCCACGGCCGCGTCGGTCTCGCCGTGGCCGGCCTGCTCACGTAGCCAGGCGTACGCCTGCGCGATGTAGTACGAGGTCCCGCAGCCGATCACGAGGACACGTTCGCCGGGCCGGGGCAGCGCGGCGCTGTGCGTGCCCGCCACCTCGGCCGCTCTCCTCCAACACTGCGGCTGTGTCTTGATCTCGGCGGTGGTCAGGGAGCCCGGCGACGGCGTCACGGCTGGTCCTCTCGTGTCAGTCGGTGGTTACAGAGAGGACCACATCTTGGCCAATGTAAGCAAGTTATTGCGCGCTTTAGTTGTGACTGGCATCCTAACGTGCACTAACCGATCGTTCTGATCGCGCGAAATATCCATCACGGCTTCGGAGGCACCGCGACATGATTGGGCAACCGCTCCCCACAGACCGCGTCTTCGGACGCCGCCAGTTCCTCCGAACGAGCGCGGCGGTGCTCGGCCTCGCGGCCGCGCCGGGCCTGCTGGCCGCCTGCGGTGGTGACGACAAGGACGGCGGGTCGGCGGCCACCGGCGAGCTGCTCATCTGGTACTGGGGCGAGCAGGAAGCCGCCGGTATGAAGGGCTTCTTCGAGGGCGCCGTCGACGACTACAACAAGGCAGGCACGGACACCGCCGGCAAGGCCCGGGCCGTCCTGCAGGAGAGCGACTCGCTCTACACCGCGTTCCGGACCGCGGCCAAGGCCAAGAAGGGCCCCGACGTGCAGTTCTTCTGGGGCGGCACGCAGGCGCTCGAGGACGTCTGGGCCGGGCGCGTGGCCCCGCTCGACGACTACCTGAGCAGGGGCGCGCTGGACAACGCCAACAAGGACGTCCGCCGCGAGACCAACTGGGACGGCAAGCAGTGGGGCCTGCCGTTCTACGAGATCAACACGGCCTGGGCCTACAACAAGAAGATGTTCGCCAAGGCCGGCCTCGACCCGGAGAACCCGCCGACGACCTGGGACGAATTCATCGCCGCGCTCACCGCGCTGAAGAGGAGCGGGGTCACGCCGCTCGGCGCCGGTTTCAAGGACGCCTACCTCGGCGGCTGGCTGGTCAGCTACTTCGGCGCCCAGAACTTCGACAGCATCGACGAGGCGGTCGCGCCCTTCCGTGGCGACGCCGCCTACGACGGCGACAAGTACCTCGGCTGGCTCGACCGGATCAAGGAGCTCATCGACCGGGGCTTCTTCAACGACGACGTGCTCTCCCTCGACCTGTACCAGGGCCAGCAACTGTTCGAGAGCCAGAAGGTCGCGATCACCAACTCGGTGCAGCCACAGATCGTCGGTTGGGAGCGCAAGCTCGGCACCGACACCGTCGGCGTCATGCTCAGCCCGGCGTGGGGCTCCGGCAAGCTGGCCCGCTTCTTCCCGGGCGCGAGCCAGGTCCTCACCATCACCTCGTTCTCCCCGCGCAAGGAGCGGGCCGCGAAGTTCCTCGAGCACCTGCACGACCCGGCCGTCATGAAGGCCATGTACGACGCGTGCGGCGCGGTCTCGCCGGACGCGAAGTTCGACCCGGCCTGGCTCACCAGCGACATCGACAAGCAGATGGCCAAGCTCAAGGGCTCGCTGCCGACGATCTGGTACCAGTACTACTACCCGTTCCCGTTCGAGCGCGACGGCGTGACGCCCGGTGTGCAGCAGCTGTTCCAGCCCGGCGGCTCGGTCAAGACCGCGGCGAAGATGATGCAGGACGCCATCGAGAAGTGGAAGCGGGAGCAGCCGGCCCAGGTCAAGGCGTACAAGCAGTGGAAGCTGCTGGCGTGAGCACCGTCGTGTCGTCGCAACGTCCCGGGCGTGCCGTGCGCGCCCGGGGCACCGGCCGCCAGCGGCTGACGCCGTACCTGTTCGTGGCGCCGGCCGTGGTCGTGCTCGCGGTCGTGTTCGCCTACCCGGTCGTCAGCCTGGTCGTCGACAGCTTCAGCGCCCCCGGGCTGCTCGGGGAGACCGACCACGGCCTGCAGAACTACCAGGCGGTGCTGGCCGACCCGATGTTCCGCCGCGCGGTGCTGAACAACCTGCGGCTGTTCCTCGCGGTACCGGTCATGACCGTGATCGCGGTGCTGCTGGCGGCGCTGCTGTTCGAGCGGGTACGCGGCTGGCGGTTCTACCGCTCGATCGTCTTCCTGCCGTACGTGCTCGCGATCCCCGTCGTCGGCATCGTCTTCTCCTACATGCTTCAGCGCAACGGCCTGCTCAACCAGGTGCTGCGCGAGGTCGGCCTGGGCGCGCTCGCGCAGGACTGGCTGGGCGACAGCGGCCTGGCGATCTGGTCGGTGTGGTCGGTCATCGTGTGGCAGCAGCTCGGCTTCGGCGTGGTGCTGTTCCTGGCCCGGCTCGGCAGCGTCGACACCAGCCTGTACGAGGCGGCCATGGTCGACCGGGCCGGGTGGTGGGCGAGGTTCCGCCACATCACCCTGCCCCACCTCGCACCGGTCATCGAGTTCTTCGTGACGCTGAGCCTGATCAACATGCTCAGCTGGGTGTTCAACTACGTCTACGTCATGACCAACGGCGGGCCGGTCAACAGCACGTACGTCCTCGAACTGGTCATCTACCAGTCGGCGTTCCGGGACGACCAGCCGAACATCGCCGCGGCCCTGTCGGTGATCGTCCTGGCGTCCGCCGCGGTGCTGCTCAGCGTGCAGGCGTACGTCCGCCGACGGATCGAGAGGATGGAAGGGTGAAGGCGCGCGCCGCCGGAATCCTGCGGCAGGTGCCGCTCGCCGTCGTGGCGGTCGCCGTGCTGGTTCCGCTGTACTTCCTGGTCGTCAACTCGTTGAAGACCAGCACCGACTTCGCCGCCTCGCCGCTGGGGCTGCCGCGCCACCCGACCTTCGGCGCCTACCGCGACGCACTGGCCGGCCGCAACGTCGGGCTGCTGTTCTTCAACAGCCTGGTCATCACGGTCTCCTCGGTCGTCGTCGCGACGGCGTTCGGCGCGCTGGCGGCGTTCGCGCTCGCCAAGATGAGCTTCCGCGGCCGGCAGTTGCTGTTCCGCCTCATGCTGCCGCTCATGGTGGTGCCGCCGATCGCGCTGCTGGTGCCGCAGTTCAAGTTGATGAGCACGCTGGGGCTGGTGGACAACCGCCTCTCGGTGATCCTGCTCTACGTCGGGCTCATGCTGCCGTTCACCGTCTACCTGCTGCGCAACTTCTTCGCCGCGGTACCCGAGGAGCTGTTGGAGGCGGCGCGGCTCGACGGCTGCGGCACGCTCGGGACGCTGTGGCGGGTCGTCCTGCCGCTGTCCGGGCCGGCGTTGATGACCGCGGCGGTGGTGAACTTCGTGTTCGCCTGGAACGAGCTGCTGATCTCGCTGGTCTTCCTGCAGAGCGAGAGCCAGCGCACGCTGGTGGTCGGCCTGACCGTCTTCCGCAGCCGGTTCTCCCTCGACGTGCCGGTACTCATGGCGGGGCTGACCATCGCCACCATCCCGGTCTTCCTGGTCTACCTCTTCGGCCAGCGTTTCCTCGTGCGCGGCCTGCTCAGCGGCTCGGGCAAGTGAGCCGACACCCCGGCTCAGACACGTGAGCCGACACTTTCCGAAGGGACACCATGCTCAGCGATGCTCTCGACGACCGGGCGGCGGCCGGGTGGACCCGCTCGCCGGCCAACCCGGTGGTCTCCACGGCCGGCGGTGACTGGTGCCGCGACTTCATCGCGCCATGCTCGCTGGTCGAGCGCGACGGCCGGCTGTGGCTGTACACCGAGGGGTCCGCCGGCGGCCACGAACAGATCGGCCTGTTCACCGCGCCGGTCGACGACCCGACCACCTGGACGCCGAGCGAGCACAACCCCGTGCTCCGGGTCGGCGACGGGTTCGACCGGGGCGGCGTGTTCGACCCGGCGGTCGTGGAGTTCCGCGGCCGGTGGCTGATGTACTTCAGCGCCACCGAAGGCGACGCGCACGAGTACGCCGAGCAACTGGCCCACGGCCAGGCCGGCGACGGGCCGGTGGGGGAGTGGATCGGGCTGGCCACCAGCGACGACGGCGTGCACTTCGACAAGCACCCGGGCGGGCCGGTGCTGTCCGCCCGGTGCCCGTTCGCGCTGGTCCACGACGACCGCGTGTACCTGTTCTTCGTGCAGGTGGTCGACGGCGGCTACCGCATCCACCTGTCGGTCTCCGCCGACGGCGTGACGTTCGAACCGGTCCAGGACGCCCCGGTGCTCGACGTTGGCGGGCCGGGGTCGTGGGACGGGTTCTCGGTCACCACGCCGAAGGTCTTCCGCGACGGCGACCGCTTCTGCATGTCCTTCGCGGGCGACGACGCGAGCCTGGACGACCCGAAGGGGATCGGGTTGGCGTACTCCGACGACCTTGTCCACTGGGAGAAGGTGCCGGGCAACCCGGTCTTCACGGCCGGGCCGGACGGCGAGTTCGACAGCGTCTCGCTGCAGTCCCCGCTCATCCGCCGGATGGGCGACCGCTACGTCATGCTCTACGCCGGCAGCGACCACACCATCTTCGACGGTCTGCACTCGCAGGTGGGCCTGGCGTGGGCGGCGCTGCGATGACGGTACCGCGCGACCTCGACGTCGTCGTCCTCGGTGAGATCAACCCGGACCTCATCCTCACCGGACCCGACGTCGAGCCGGTCTTCGGCCAGGTCGAGCGGCTCGTCGACGACGCGAACCTGACGGTCGGCAGCTCGGGGGCGATCTTCGCCTGCGGCGCGGCCCGGCTGGGCCTGCGCACCGCCATGGTCGGGCTGGTCGGTGACGACCCGTTCGGCGCGTTCATGGTCGACCAGTTGCGGCGGCGTGACGTCCGTACCGAGGGGATCGTAGTGTCGGAGACGGTCTCGACCGGGTTGACGGTGATCCTCAACCGTGGCGCGGACCGCGCGATCCTGACGCACCTGGGAGCAATGGGAGCGATGAGCGCGGACATGGTGGATCGGGCGCTGCTGGCGCGGGCCCGCCACGTGCACGTCACGTCGTACTTCATGCAGCGGGCCCTGCAACCCGGACTGCCCGGGCTGCTCGCCGAGTTCCGGGCCGCCGGCGGAACGGTGTCGGTCGACACCAACTACGACCCGGACGAGCGCTGGGGCGACGGCATCGAGGACGTGCTGCGCTGTGCCGACGTGCTGCTGCCCAACGAGGCGGAGGCGCTGGCGCTCAGCGGCAGCCCGGACGTGCCCGCCGCGGCGGCCGCGCTGTCCCGGCTCGTCCCGACGGTGGTGGTCAAGCGGGGCGAGCACGGAGCGTACGCGTACGCCGACGGGGAGACGGTGGCGGTGCCGAGCCCGCCGACCGTACCGGTGGACACCACCGGTGCGGGCGATTCGTTCGACGCGGGCTACCTGTTCGGGTGGCTGACCGGGCGGCCGCTGCGTCGGCGGCTCGAACTGGCCGTGGCCTGCGGTTCGTTGTCGACCCGGCAGGTCGGTGGCACCGCGGGACAGCCCACCGCCGACCAGGCGCTGGGCCTCGCCGTCGAGTCGGCGAGGTAGGGACTGACATCGGCCACAGGGTATCTTGCCGAGTGCGTCGACCGGAGGAGCGAGCATGACCAGTGGTGTCGGGTCTGGGGTCGGTATGTCGACCGGTACCGACGCTGGCTCCGAGGCGGCCACGCCCGAGCGGCGCAGGCGGCGGGGGCGGTTCGACGCGATCCTCGCCCGGCTGAGCACCGAGGGCGCCGTCGGGGTCGCCGAGATCGCCGAAGAGCTCAACGTGTCTCCCGCGTCGATCCGGCGCGACCTGGAGGTCCTCGAGCAGCGCAAGCTGCTGGTGCGTACGCACGGCGGTGCCATCGCGACCGGGGTCACCTACGAGTTGCCGCTGCGCTACCGTGCCGGCCACCAGGAGCAGCAGAAACACGCGATCGCGCAGGTGGCCGCGGAGCGGGTCCCGGCGGATCGCGCCACGGTCGGCCTGACGGGGGGTACCACCACGACCGAGGTGGCCCGGCGGTTGGTCGAGCACCCGGATCTGACCGTGGTCACCAACGCGTTGAACATCGCGTCGGAACTGGTGGTGCGGCCCAACGTCAAGCTCCTGGTCACCGGTGGCGTGGCCCGTACCCAGTCCTACGAGCTGTGCGGGCCGTTCGCGGAGGCCACGCTCGCCGGGGTCAACATCGACATGGCGTTCATCGGGGTGGACGGCATCTCCGTCCGGGGTGGACTCACCACCTACCAGGAGGTCGAGGCGCACACCAACGCCGTGATGCTGCGCCGGGCCGGGCGGGTCGTCGTCACCGCGGACGGGAGCAAGATCGGTCGATCGACGTTCGCCCGCATCTGCGGGGTCGACGAGGTCGACGAGCTGATCACGGACAGCAGTGCCGACCCGGCCGCCGTCGAGGCGCTGGTGCAGGCCGGCCTGCGGGTGACCATCGCCGACCGGAAGCCGCAGTAGCCGGGTCGGACCCCGTACCTGCCGGAGATCAGGTGCCAGGGCGACCTGCTCCTGCCACTGCTGCGCGAAGGACGGGGTCACGCGCCGTTGCCGCGGCGCCCCGGAGAGGTCCGCCGTATCCCTCGCCGGCGTGCGGCGTTACGATTGAATCTAATCTAGATTAAACGTGCCATGGGGAGGGACCGTATGACGCTTTCCGTCGCGCCCCGGTCGTGCCTGTCGGTTCCGGGAACGGACGACAGGAAGATCCGTAAAGGGTGGGACTGCGAGGCCGACGAGATCGTGCTCGATCTCGAGGATGCCGTGCGCGCGTCCCGCAAGGCCGAGGCGCGCGAGATGGTCGCCGCGCTGCCCGGCCGCCGGGAGGCGGGGGCGCGGGTCGCGGTCCGGGTGAACGCCGCCCGCACCGGGTGGTGCCACCTCGACGTCGCCGCCGTCGCCGGCCCGGACACGCCGTTCGACTCCATCGTGCTGCCCAAGGTGGAGAGTGCCGGGGACCTGGAGTTCGCCGACCGGCTGCTGGACGGCGTCGAGGCGGCGTCGGGGCGGCGCCGACCGCTCGGCGTACAGGCGCTCATCGAGACCGCGAAGGGCCTGGCCAACCTGCGGGAGATCGTGGCGGCCTCGCCCCGGCTGCGCACGCTCATCATCGGGTACGCAGACCTCGGGGCGTCGCTCGGGCGGGCCGCCGACAGCTGGTCGTACGCGCGGGACGCGGTGCTGGTCGCCGCGCGCAGCGCCGGCCTGGCGGCCATCGACGGACCGTACCTCGGGGTCGCCGACGACGAGGAGTTCCGCCGCAGTGTGGTACACGCCAGGGAGCTCGGCTTCGACGGGAAGTGGGTGATCCATCCGCGCCAGCTCGGCACCGTCAACGCCGTGTTCACCCCGGGCGCGGACGAGGTCGCCCAGGCCCATGCGGTGCTCGACGCGTTGCGGGGTACCGAGGTGGGCGCGGTGGAACTGGAGGGGCGCATGATCGACGAGGCGGTCGCGGTGGCGGCCCGACGGGTCCTGGCGCGAGCGGAGGCGGCGAACCGATGACAGCGATCGCGGAAGGACCGTACTTCGAGGAACTCGCGGTCGGCCAGGTCTTCGACGGTGCGCCCGGCGTCACCCTCACCGCCGGGCACGCCGCGACGCACCAGGCGATCGTCGGCGACCGGCTCCGGCTGCCACTGGACGCGGACCTGTGCCGGGACGTCACGGGCGGCGGGCCGCTGGCCCACCCGGCGCTGGTGTGGGACGTGGCGATCGGTCAGTCCACCCTCGTCACCCACCACGTCAAGGCGAACCTGTTCTACCGTGGCCTCGCCTTCCGCCGGATGCCGTTGATCGGCGACACGCTGCGTACCACCACGGAGGTGGTGGCGCTGCGCCAGAACCGCGCGAAGCCGGGCCGCCGGCCGACCGGGCTGGCGGCGCTGCGGATCATCACGGTGGACCAGGACGGACTGCCGGTACTGGACTTCTGGCGCTGCGCGATGCTGCCGCTGCGCGACCCCGAGGCGCAGACCGGGCACGACGCCGATCTGGACGCGGTGGGCGCGGCCGCCACCGACGCGGAGCTCATCGAGGGGGCCGCCGGGTTGCTGGCGGGCTGGCGGCTCGATCGGTTCCGGGACCGGGTCGCGGGCCGGCACTTCGCCGATCTCGCCGAGGGCGAGCGGCTGCGGGTGGGCGGGGGAGACGTGGTGTCCAGCGCCCCCGAACTGGCCCGGCTCACCCTCAACGTGGCACAGGTACATCACGACGTGCGCGCTGCGGGCGGAGCCCGGCTGGTGTACGGCGGGCACACCATCGGTCTCGCGCTGGCCCAGGTCGCCCGCGCGCTGCCGAACCTGCTCACGATCGTGGCCTGGCACGGCTGCGACCATGTCGGCCCGGTCCACGAGGGGGACACACTGTCCAGCGAGGTCGCTGTCGAGCGCTGCCAGGCGCTGCCCGGCGGGGGCGGGCTGGTCCATCTCCGGTCGCTGGTCAGGGCGGTGGGCGACGGTGCGCCGCGCGACGTCCTGGACTGGCGGTTCGTCGCGGCCTTCGCGTAGCCGCGCCGCGGTACGAACGCCGGCCGGCGGGCCGCCTCGGGTGTCGGCGGAGGCGGCCCGCCGGCCGGCGCCGGTTTCACTCGTCGACGGGAGCCTGTACCGCCGCCCCGGATTCGAGCAGCGCAGCGGCGTTCTCAACCCCCCAGTCGCGCAGGATCTCGCGGGTGTGCCGGCCCGGCGCCGGAGGGGGAGTGCCGAGCGCGGTGGGGGTCGCGGAGAACCGGGGTGCTGGCGCGGGCTGCAGCATCCCGTCGTACTCCACAATGGAGCCGCGGGCCTTGATGTGCGGGTGGTGCGCGGCTTCGCGGAGGCTCACCACCGGGGCCACGCAGGCGTCGGAGTCGGCGAAGACCGCCGACCACTCCGCCTGGCTCCGGCCGCCGAAGGCGGCCGCGATCCGCTCGCGCAGCGCGGGCCAGAGCGCCCGGTCGTGCTGCCGGTGCGGGTCCTCGTCGAGTCCGAGCTTCGCGAGCAGTTCGGCGTAGAACTTGGGCTCGAGCGCGCCGACGGCCATGTGTCGGCCGTCGGCGGTTTCGTACACGGCGTAGAACGGCGCCCCGCCGTCGAGCAGGTTGACACCCCGCTCGTCGGTCCAGGCGCCGGTGGCGAGCATCATGTGCGTCCCGGCCAGCAGGTGCGCGGTACCGTCGACGATCGCGGCGTCGACGACCTGGCCGCGCCCGGAGCGCTCGGCTTCGCGCAGCGCGGCGAGCACCCCGATCACCAGGTAGTTTCCGCCCCCGCCGAAGTCGCCGACCAGGTTGAGCGGGATCTGCGGCGGCCCGCCCGCGGCGCCGATCGCGTGCAGCGCGCCGGTCAGCGCGATGTAGCCGATGTCATGACCGGCGAGCTGGGCCATCGGCCCGTCCTGCCCCCATCCGGTCATCCGGCCGTACACCAGCCGGGGGTTACGGGCGTGGCACGCCTCGGGGCCCAGCCCCAGCCGCTCGGCGACGCCCGGACGGTACCCCTCGATCAGTACGTCGGCCTGCGTGACCATGGCCAGGACGGTCTCCACCGCCGCCGGCTGCTTGAGGTCGACGAGGATGGACTTCTTGCCCCGGTTCAGCACGTCGAGGTGTTCGGCTCCGGGGAAGAACCCGCTGCCGCCCGGCCGGTCGACGCGCACGACCTCGGCGCCCAGGTCGGCCAGCATCATCCCGGCGAACGGGCCCGGCCCGATCCCGGCGAGTTCGAGCACCTTGACTCCGGACAGTGGCCCGCTGCTCATCGTGACTCCATCAGGTAGCGTTGCGCTGGCAATTTAATCGCTATTAGGTAATCAGCCGGCGCCATGGCCGCGTTCGACCCCACCGGCTTCGGCGGGGCGGCCGGACGTCGGTGTGCGAAACGATCGCCGATGCGTTGGTACGCCGGCCCGGACCGGTGGCCGGGACACCCGGGCAACGCCGGTCGCGGCTGCCCGTACGGCGCGACCGCGG
The DNA here is from genome assembly GCF_049999945.1 of Planosporangium spinosum. Taxonomy (NCBI): domain Bacteria; kingdom Bacillati; phylum Actinomycetota; class Actinomycetes; order Micromonosporales; family Micromonosporaceae; genus Planosporangium; species Planosporangium spinosum. The sequence continues at coordinate 24,870 of NZ_JBLYUB010000032.1, forward strand.
CCCCGCGCCCCTCGTAGCCGCTAAGCGTGACCTGCCGGGGCGTGGGCGCCGCTACCGCGGTCGGTGACCGCGGTACCGGGATGGGCGGCGGCCCGGCCCCTGCGGGTGACGGTCTCCTCGGCCGACGCCACCAGCTGCGACCTGCTGCTGAGGCCGTGCCGGACCAACGACTGGGTGGTACGCACGACGGTTTCGTAGCTGTCGCGCTTGGGGTTCCACCACTCCGCGGTCCAGTTCAGCGCGCCGAGCACCATCAGGTGGGCGGTGCGCAGGTCGAGATCCGAGCGCAGCTCACCGGCGTCGGCGAGATCGCGGAAGAGCTCCCGCCACAGCTTGCTGTACTCGGCCTCCTCCGCGAGCTGGCGGGTGCGCAGGTCCTCCGGGACCTGCCCGGAGTTGCGGATCATCGCGGTGGCGAAGTCGGACAGCTCCAGTTCGAGGTGGAGGTGAGCCTCGACCGCCGCGCAGATCCGGGCCATCGGGTCGGTCTCCGGAGGTAGCTCGGCGAGAACCTGGCTGACGTGCTCGCGTACCCGCCGCGCGCCGGTCCACATCACCTCTTCGATCAGCTCTTCGCGGGATCCGAAGTAGTAGTAAATCGCGGGTGCCTGAAGTTGTGCCTGGTCGGCGATGTCTCCCAGGCGCGTTCCGGCGTAGCCCTTGCGGCTGAGGACGTGGGCCGCGGCGTCGAGAATGCGCTCCCGGGTACGGCTGGACTTCGACCCGGCGTTGTCTTTCGGGGTCGATTTCGTCCTGGCTCTCCTGGGCACCGAGAGATCATACGCCGTGGCGGTACCTCGACCCGGAATCAGCCGTTGGTGGCCCCGCCGTGGCGCGGAGGGCTTGGCCCTGGTCACAGGTCGATGCCTCCCCGATGGACGAGCTGGGATGCGATGACGTTGCGCTGGATCTCGTTGGTGCCCTCACCGACGATCATGAGCGGGGCGTCGCGGAAGTACCGTTCCACGTCGAACTCGGTGGAGTAGCCGTAGCCGCCGTGGATGCGTACGGCGTTGAGCGCGATCTCCATCGCGGTCTCGGAGGCGAACAGCTTGGCCATGCCGGCCTCCATGTCGCAGCGCTGTCCGGTGTCGAGGCGCTCGGCGGCGTGCAGGACGAGCTGGCGCGCGGCGGTGAGCTTGGTGGCCATGTCGGCCAGGTAGTTGCCGATCGACTGGTGCTTCCAGATCGGCTTGCCGAAGCTCTCGCGCTCCTGCGAGTAGCGCAGGGCGTCCTCGAACGCGGCCCGGCCGACGCCGAGGGCGCGGGAGGCGACCTGGATGCGGCCGGTCTCCAGCCCCTTCATCATCTGGGCGAACCCGCGGCCTTCGACCCCGCCCAGGACCGCCGTGGCGGGAGCGTGGTAGTCGGCGAAGGACAGCTCGCAGCTCTCCACGCCCTTGTAGCCGAGCTTCGGCAGATCCCGGGAGACGGTCAGGCCGGGCCCGTGCTCGACGAGCAGGATGCTCATGCCGGTGTGCGCCGGCTTCGCGGCCGGGTCGGTCTTGCAGAGCAGGGCGATGAGCTGGGAGCGGCGGGAGTTGGTGATCCAGGTCTTGGCGCCGTTGATGACGTAGCCGTCGCCGGTACGCCGGGCGACGGTCTTCATGGCCTGCAGGTCGGAGCCGCCGCCGGGCTCGGTGAGCGCCATCGTGGCACGGACCTCGCCGGTGGCCATCCGCGGCAGGTACTGCTGCTTCTGCTCCTCGGTGCCGAAGGCCGAGAGGAGCTTCGCGACCACGGTGTGTCCACCCATGGCGCCGGCCAGGCTCATCCAGCCGCGGGCGAGTTCCTCGGTGACCATCACGTAACAGGAGGTGGAGACGAGGACGTCGCCGTAGGGCTCGGGAACGGCGAGGCCGAAGATCCCGAGCTGCTTCATCTGCTCGATCAGCTTCTCCGGGTACTCGTTGGCGTGTTCCAGCTCGCGGGCGATCGGCCGGACCTCACGGTCGACGAAATCCCGCACGGTCTCCACGACCGCCCTCTCCTCCTCGGACAGTGTTGCCACGGCGCTCTCCATCCACCTCTGCGAGGTCCGCCTGCTGCGGCCCCTTGGATTCATTTTAAAATAGATTAGAATACGGCCCAGTCACAGTGTGACGCGAGGCTCGCCAACAGAGGTCGGGCGGTCCGGCCCGACGAACGGCGGCGGCCGGCGGGGCGGCCGTGCCGGGTACCGGCGGTCGGCGGAGCCGCCGGGTCGCGGTCCGCGGCGGTGACGGGGGCTCTCCCCACCACGGCAAGCAAGGAGGAAAGCGTGATGAACGTCCAGGCCGCGTCCGAGGTCGTGCCGATCGGCCAGGTGCTGAGGGACAGTTATGTGCGGTTCGCCGATCGCGTCGCCATCACCGACGACGCGCGTTCCCTGACGTACGCCGAACTTCACGACCGAGCCCGGGGAATCGCGGCCGGACTGCGGCGGCTCGGGTGCGCCCCCGGTGACCGGGTCGTGCTGTTGTCACCGAACCGCTGTGAATGGGTCGAGGTCGATCACGCGTGCTACCTCGGGGGCTTCGTCCGCGTCGCCCCGCTGACCCGCCTGCACCCCAGGGAGCTGAACCGGATCGTGGCCGACGCGGACCCCACGGTCATCGTCGCCGAGGGGGAGTGGCTGGACGGTGCCGGCCGGGACTGGATCCCGGCGGGCGTCAGGCACCTCATCACCATCGGGGAGCGCCCGGGCACCAGCGGTTCGCTGGAGGACCTGTACGAACCCGGTACCGACGACGAGTTCCCGCCCGCGGACCTGGACACGCCGTGCTGGATCATGTACACCTCCGGGTCGACCGGGGCGCCCAAGGGCGTCGTGTGCAACCACCGGTCGGTCGGTGCGATGACCCGCGGCACGCTGGCGGAGATGACCGCGCGGGCCGATCTCGGTACCGACGACGTGGCCGTGCACACCGCTCCGCTCGGTCACTGGGGCGGCTCCATCGCGCTGGCCCTGTACGCCGTGGGCGGTACCAACATCCTGGAGAAGTCGTTCGACGCCGAACGGCTGGCCGCGATGCTGGACTCGGGCCGGATCACCGTGCTGCCGCTGGTGCCCACCCAGATCAACATGCTGGTCGAGGTCCTCGCCGGCAAGGCGGCAGCCGGCGCACCGGTGGACGTGTCGAGGGTGAAGCTGCTGCCCTACGCGGGGTCGGCGATCGCGCCCGACCGGCTGGCGAAGGCCCAGGAGGTCTTCGGCCAGATCATGTTGCAGTTCTACGGTTCCAGCGAGGCGCTGACACCGGTGACCACGCTCCGGCCGGAGGACCATGTCACCACGGTATCGAGCGGAGGGCTGCCCCGGCTGGCGTCGGCCGGCAAGCAGGCTCCGTTCTCCGAGGTGGCGGTGGTCGGTCCGGACGGGGCGCCGCTGCCGCCCGGCGAGACCGGTGAGATCACCACCCGGGGGGCGCACGTGATGCCGGGCTACTGGCGCCTGCCCGACGCCACCGCCGAGGTCCTCAACGCCGACGGCTGGGTGCGTACCGGGGACATGGGCTACCTCGACGACCACGGCTTCCTGTTCATTGTGGACCGGAAGAAGGACATGATCGTCACCGGCGGGTTCAACGTGTACCCGCGAGAGGTGGAGAACGCGATCTCGACGCTGGCGGGCGTGCGGGAGGTCACCGTGGTGGGCGCGCCGAGCGAACGCTGGGGCGAGGCGATCACCGCGATCGTGGTCCCGGTGCCCGGCGTCACGCTGACCAAGGAGAGCGTGGTGGACCACTGCCGCCAGCAGATCGCCGGGTACAAGGTGCCCAAGGAGGTCCTGTTCCGCGACGAGCTACCCAAGAGCGGCACCGGCAAGATCTTGAAGCACGACATCCGTGACGCGCTGTGGCAGGGGCGCACCCGGAAGGTCTGAGCGCGCCGCCGGTACGGCGTGCGCCGGCAGGCCCACCCGGGCCCACCGGTGCACGCCGTACGCGTACGGGGCGCCGTGCCGGTACGGCTCAGGGCATCGCGTAGCCGCCGCTGACCGAGATGACCTGCCCGGTGACCTGGCGGGCCGCGGTGGGGGAGGCGAGCCAGAGCACGGACCCGGCGACGTCCTCGGCCGTGGTCAGCCGGCGTAGCGGGGTCGCTTTCAGCATGTACTCGACCTGCCGGTCGTTGAAGATCGCGTCCTGGCCGCCGGCCCACAGGCTGGCGGCGCCGACGGCCTCCGGGCCGGCGGGGATGACGAGGCCGGGGCAGACGACGTTGGCGCGGATGCCGTGCCGGCCGTGCTCCTTGGCGGTGGTGCGGGCCAGGGCGACGACCGCCGCTTTGGAGGACCCGTAGACCGCCTGCCGGATCTCGCCGAACGCGGCGTCGCTGGCGATGTAGACCAGCGATCCGGTGCCGGCCTCGCGCATCGGCGCGAGCGCGGCCTGGGTGCACTCGATCGCCGCGAACAGGTTGACCTCGAAGGTGCGCTGCCACTGCGCCCGGTCGGTGTGCTCGGCGATGAACCCGGGGATGCTGATGCCCGCGTTGTTGACCAGCACGTCGATGCCGCCCCAGGCGTCCAGTACCCGGTCGACGGCGCGGGTGGCCGCTCCCGCCGTGGCCAGGTCGGCCGGTACGACCTCGGCGGCGGTGGCGCCGCGCTCGAGGGCCTCGCCGCGGACCCGCTCGGCCTGGTCGCCGTCGAGGTCGCAGATGACGATCCGGGCACCCTCGGCCGCGAACCCGTGCACGATGCCCCGGCCGATGTTGGAGGCGCCGCCGGTCACCAGGACCCGAGCACCGGTGAGACCTAGATCCATATCGCTGCGTTCCTTCGCGCTGTGGCCGGATGCTTCCCGGCCGGACGGGGCCACCACGGGGCGTGGGGCGCCCGACGTTGTAGCCGAATTCTTATCTAATCTAGATTAGAACAAGCGGGCCGGTCCGGCGGCACCACATCCGAGGAGGGAACATGAGGGTCTTCAGCGGCCTTGACGAGGTCGTCAGGGCGCGCGGCGAGGCGCTGGGTACCAGCGACTGGCTCGCCATCGAACAGGAGCGCGTCGACACGTTCGCCGACGCCACCGGCGACCACCAGTGGATCCACGTCGACACCGACCGGGCCAAGGACGGGCCCTTCGGGACGACGATCGCGCACGGCTACCTCACGCTGTCCCTGCTGCCGGTGTTCATCCAGCAGATCTACCGGGTCGACGGGGTCCGGATGGCGGTCAACTACGGGCTGAACAAGGTGCGCTTCCCCGCACCGGTCCCGGTGGGCGCGAAGCTGCGGGCGACCGTGCGGCTGGTGGAGGTCACCCAGCTGGACGGCGCGGTCCAGGCGGTGCTGTCCACCACCGTCGAGACCGACGGCGGCGACAAGCCGGTGTGCGTGGCCGAGTCGGTCGTGAGGTACTACGCATGACCGGGACAGGACTGGTGGCAGGCCGCACCGCGATCGTGACGGGCGCGGCGCGGGGCATCGGGCTGGAGATCGCCCGCCTGCTGACCGAACACGGCGCCCGGGTCGTCCTCGCCGACCGCGACGCCGAGGAAGCGGCCGCAGCGGCCGCCGGGCTCGGCGACGAGCGGACCGTCTGGTCGCGCGGCTGCGACGTCACCGACGAGGCGCAGGTCGACGCGCTGGTGGCCGGCACGGTGGAGCGGTTCGGCTCGCTGGACATCTTCGTCAACAACGCCGGCATCACCCGGGACGCCTCGCTGAAGAAGATGACCGTGCAGGACTTCGACGCGGTGATCACCGTTCACCTGCGCGGCACCTGGCTGGGCGTACGGGCCGCCGCGGCGGTGATGCGCGAGGCCGGCTCCGGCTCGATCATCAACATCTCCTCCCTGTCGGGCAAGTCCGGCAACCCCGGCCAGACCAACTACAGCGCCGCCAAGGCCGGCATCGTCGGCCTCACCAAGTCCGCCGCCAAGGAGTTGGCGCACCGCGGCGTCCGGGTCAACGCCGTCCAGCCGGGCCTCATCCGGACCGCGATGACCGAGGCCATGCCGCCCGACGTCTTCGCCGCCCGGGAGGCCGACATCCCGATGAAGCGGGCCGGCGAGCCGCGCGAGGTCGCGGGGGCGGTCCTGTTCCTCGCCTCGGACCTGGCCGGCTACATGACCGGCACGGTGCTCGAGGTCGGCGGCGGGAGGCTGATGTGAGCGACGTACTGCTGAGCCGGACGGACGGCGCGGTGGGGCACATCGTCCTCAACCGGCCGGAGGCGATGAACGCGATCACCGTCGAGCTCGGCGAAGCGCTGGAGCGGGCGCTGGTCCGGCTCGCCGACCAGGTCAACGTCATCCTGGTACGGGGGTCCGGCGGAAACTTCTCGGTCGGCGGCGACTTCCACGAGCTCGAACGGCTACGTGCCGGCGGGCGCGAGGCGATGCGCCCGCTGTTCGAGAACTTCGCCCGGGCCTGCGCGGCCATCCCGCGGCTTCCGGTGCCGGTGGTGGCCGCCGTCGAGGGGTACGCGATGGCGGGTGGGTTCGAGCTGATGCAGTCCTGCGACATCGTGCTGGTACACGAGAACGTCAAGATCGCCGACAACCACGCCCGGTTCGGGCTGGTACCCGGCGGGGGCAGCACCCAGCGGTTGCCCCGGCTGGCCGGCCGCCAGCGCGCGCTCGCCCACATCCTCACCGGCGACCGGCTGACCGCCGACGAGGCCGTCGCCTGGGGACTGGCGTACCGGTCGCTGCCCGCCGACGGCTTCGACGAGGCGGTGAATGCGTTCGTCACCCGGCTGGCCGGGCGCAACCCCGACGCCCTGCGGCGGATAAAGCATCTGGTGCACACCGGACTGGACCTGCCGCTGGCCGATGGCATCGCGCTGGAAATTGAGACCGTTCTCGACCACCTCAGCGAGGAAGCCGCCGATGCGAGCTTCGCCGCCTTCAAGGGAGCCTGACATGACGCGCACACTGATCGATTCCGGCCCGGTGCTGCTGGACCTCGACGCCGACGGGGTGGCCCGCCTGCGGCTCAACCGGCCGGAGGCGTCCAACGGGATGGACGTGCCGTTCCTGCAGGCGCTGTACACGGCGGTCATGCGCTGCCACGGCGAGCCGGACGTGCGCGCCGTGCTGCTCACCGGCGAGGGCCGCAACTTCTGCGCCGGCGGAGACGTCAAGACCTTCGCGACCAAGGGGGAGGGGCTGCCCGACTACCTGCGGGAGGCCACCTCCTGGCTGCAGATCTCGACCTCGGCGCTGATGCGGCTGCAGGCGCCGGTGATCGCCGCCGTGCACGGCTTCGCCGCCGGTGGCGGCGGGTTCGGCCTGGTGTGCGCGGCCGACCTGGTGGTCGCCGCCGAGTCCGCGAAGTTCATGGCCGGGGCCACCCGGGTGGGCATGGCGCCCGACGCGGGCGTCTCGGTCACCCTGACCCGGCTGGTCGGGCTGCGCAAGGCGATGGAGATCGTGCTGACCAACCCGGTCCTCACCGCCGCCGAGGCGCGCGAGATCGGCCTGATCACCCGGGTGGTCGCCGACGACACGCTGCTCGACGAGGGCCTGGCGCTGGCCCGTACGCTCGCCGCCGGCGCACCCCGGGCACTTGCCGCCACCAAGCGACTGCTCTGGGACGGCCTCGGCGCCAACGTGGAGGCCAGGCTGCCCGAGGAGGCCCGTACGGTCGCCGAGCTGTCCGGTACGGCCGACGCGCGGGAGGGCCTCGCCGCCGTCATCGAGCGCCGCGACCCGGTCTTCACCGGCCGGTAACCGCTGCCGTCCCCGGTCCGCGGCCTGCGCGGGCCGGGGACGGCACTGCCGCTCAGGCCGGCGCGTAGGCGCGCACGCCGCCGTCCAGGTCGGCCGCGACGAGCACGCCCTGGTCGGCCAGTACGTCCAGGTGGGCGTCGGTCTCCAGGACGGCAAGCATCTGGCTGACCAGGTCGAGGTCGGCCAGCCGGCGCTCGCGGCGGGTCCACGGCAGCGCCAGGGCCGCCTCGTACGCGGTCCGCGCCCCGGCCCGGACGGCCCGCGCGGTGGCGTCCAGCCGCTGCTCGTGATGGGCGATCAGCTCCTCGACGCGGGTGTGGACGCTCGCGGTGACCGGTCCGTGGGCGGGCAGCAGCAGGGTGTCGGGGATCCCCTGCATCAGTCGCAGCGAGTCGAGGTAGCTGCGCAGCGGCTTCGGCTCGGGGACGACCTCCAGCCCGATGGAGGGGGTGATGTGCGGGAGTACGTGGTCACCGGCGAACAGCAGGCCGGCGGCGGCGTCGCGCAGCACCACGTGCCCCCGGGTGTGTCCCGGCGTGGCGAACACGTCGAGCGCGACCGGCCCGAGGGACACCCGCTCGCCGTCGTCCAGCCAGCCGTCGGGCAGGCTCCACGGTACGGGGATCTCCTCCTCGGTTGGCTCCAGGGCGGCGACCCGGTCGGCGATCTCGGCCGCCCCGCAGCGGCGCAGCAGGCCGACCTGGCGGGGGTAGATGCCCTGGGCGTAGTCGAACGCCTCGATCGAGGTTCGTTCCCCGCGGCCGACCAGCACCCGCGAGCCCAACGTCCCCTGCAGCGCCAGGGCCTGGGAGTAGTGGTCCACGTGGGCGTGGGTCACCAGGACGCAGGCGAGGTCCGCGAGCTGATGCCCGAGCGTTCCCAACGCCTCGGCCAGTGCCTTCTCGGTGTCCGGCATGGCCCAGCCCGGATCGACGACCACCGGCCCCTCCGGAGTCTCGATCACGTACGCGTTCACCGCCCGCAGGCCGGTGGAGGGCAGCGGCAGCGGTACCCGGTAGACCCCCGGCCGCACCGGATGGGCGCCCGGCTCGGTCCAGTCCTCGGGTTGCTCTCCGATCGTCATGCGTCGTCTCCTCGCCGGTAGGGGCTTGTATCGCCGTGCTGGCGCCACCTACTCTATGTATTCGAAAATAGATTCAAAATGAGGTGGGTAACGTGTCACAGCACGCCGACGGAACCGCCGAGGGTGACTGCGTCCAGGTAGCCGACCGCGGAGCCGTACGGGTGCTGACCCTGAACCGGCCGCACCGGCGCAACGCCATCGACCTCGAACTTCGGGTCGTGCTCGCCGAGCGGATCGAGGAGGCGATGGCCGACGACGCGGTGCGGGCGATAGTACTGACCGGGGCGGGCGGCACGTTCTGCTCGGGCGGTGACATCTCGACGATGCGCCGGCAGTCCCCGGAGCAGACCCGGCCCCGGGCCGAGGCGGCACAGCGCATCGTGCGCGCGATCTGGACCGGCCCCAAGCCCGTGCTCGCGGCGGTCGAGGGGTTCGCCTTCGGGGCGGGGGCGGCGCTGGCGCTGGCCTGCGACCAGGTGATCGCGGCTTCCGACGCCACCTTCAACCCGACGTTCAACCGCGTCGGTCTCGCCGGTGACCTCGGCATCTTCTGGTCGCTCCGGCAGCGCGCCGGGCTCGCCGCGGCCCGCCGCCTGCTCCTGCTGCCCCGGGCGGTCCGCGGCGCCGAGGCGCTGGACCTGGGGCTGGCCGACGCCCTGGTCGAGCCCGGTACCGCGCTCGAGGCCGCCCTCGCCGACGCCGAGAAGCTCGCCGCAGGCCCGCCGCTGGCGCTCGCCGCCATCAAGGCGATGCTCGTCGAGGGGCCGTCCGACCCCTACGAGGTACTGGCCCGCGAGGTCGACAACCAGGTCCGCCTGTTCGACACCGACGATTTCGCCGAGGGCGTGGCGGCATTCCACGAGCGCCGCGCCCCGGTCTTCCGCGGCCGGTAGCTGATTTCTCCACGACGGTCCGGCGGTCCCCGCGTACCGGCCGGGCGATTGCTTCGCGGCCGGTTGCGGGTTTCTGCGCGGTCGGCCCCGGTTCTTCCGCGGTCGGCCCCGGTTCTTCCGCGGTCGGCTGCCGTTCTCGCGCGCCAGGCGGCCGGCCTCTCGCCGCCGGTGCCGGTTCTGCCGCGCTGTTCTCCCGCACCGGACAGCTGATTCCGCAGTGTCGGGTCGGCGGCTCTCGCGCGCCGTTCCGTGGATCTTCCGGAAGGTTCTTACTTTTCTAATTTAGATTACGTAGGCTGTCGCGATGTCGCCGCCCGTCGGCGACCGCCCTGTTTCCGCGAGCGTGGCTCGCGCAAGGAGGTTGTGCCCGTGGCGCTGGCGGTACGTGCCAACCTCGCAGCGTGCCGCCGGTACGGCCGAGCCCGGCGGGGCCAGAACCCATGGTGCCGGAACCCGCTACCCCCGGAACCCGCAAGCACCCGAACGTGCAACCGCCCGAACCCGCAAGCACCCGAACCGCAACCGAGTTGCCCGTCGCCGACGGCGAGCTGAGCCGCTGGTCCGGCGGCCGCAATGGGTTGCACGCGTTTGACAACTTAATCTAATCCAGATTAAATAAGTGCCAGGAGGTTCCGCATGATCCCGAGTGTCGACGAGCGCCGAGCGCGCCTCATCGAGCGCTTCCGCGAGTGGACGCCGCTTACCCTCGATGCCCGGCTCGACCAGTGCGCGGCGGAGTTCGGCGAGCGCCCGTTCGTCCTCACCGACGAGCGGACCCTGACGTATGCCGAAGCCGCCGCCTGGTCCGCCCGGCTGGGTGACGGGCTGGCGGCGCTCGGGGTCCGGCCGGGCGACCGGGTCGGCCTGCTGATGGCCAACTACCTGGAGTTCGTCCCGCTGAAGTTCGCGATCGCGCGGGCCGGCGCCGTGGCGATCCCGTTCAACTACCTGTACCGGCAGGAGGAGCTGGCCTACGTCCTGGCCCAGTCCGGGTGCAACGTGCTGATCACCATGACCGGCTTCGCCGGCCTGGACTACCTGGGCATGCTCGACGCCATCACCCCCGGCTGGGAGAGCGGCGGCGGCGAGGCGCTGCCGGACCTGCGGCACGTGGTGCTGCTGTCCACGGACGGGCGCAGCCGCGACGGGGCCCTCACCGTCGACGGCCTCGACGACCTTGGCACGCGCAATCCCGGCGCCACGGCGGGCACGCACAAGCCCGACGACCTCGGCGACATCCTCTACACGTCGGGCACCACCGGTTCCCCCAAGGGCGTGATGGTCACCCACGACGCGGTGCAGCGTACGGGTTACGCGTCCGCGTTGACGCGGGCGTTCGAGGACGGCCGTCGCATCCTGTTCTCGCTGCCCTGTTACCACATGTTCGGCTACGTGGAGGGCCTGCTCGCGGCCATGATGGTGGGCGGGGCGATCATCCCGCAGACCTCGTTCAGCCCGGCCAGCTACTTCGAGGGCATCGAGCGCCACCGGGCCACCGAGATCCTGTGCGTGCCGACCATGACGGTCGCGCTGCTGGAGCACCCGGACCGGACCAAGCGGGACCTGTCCTCGCTGTTCGCCATGCTGTCCGGCGCCGCGCCCTCCCCGGTGTGGCTGTGGGAGCAGGTCCGTGCCGAGCTCGGGGTGACCGAGCTGGTCACCGGGTACGGCATGACCGAGTGCGGCGGGGCGATGACGATGTCGTTGCCCGAGGACCCGCTGGAGCGGCACTCCGCCACCGTCGGGCGGCCCAAGCTCGCCGGCGCTGCCGGCGTGCCGGGCGACATCTGCGTCTACAAGACCGTCGACCCGCTGACCGGGGAGGACCTGCCGCCGGGCACCGAGGGCGAGCTGGTCTCCAGCGGACCGACGCACATGTTGGGCTTCTGGAACAAGCCGGCGGAGACCGCCCTCGCCCTGCGCGACGGCTGGGTGTTCTCCGGCGACCTCGGCCGCATCCGCGAGGACGGCTACATCCAGGTCACCGGCCGCAGCAAGGAGCTGTACAAGAGCGGCGGCGAGCTGGTCATGCCCAAGGAGGTCGAGGACCTGCTCACCGCGCTCCCGGGCGTCAGCCAGGCCTTCGCGATCGGGGTGCCCGACGACCGGTGGGGCGAGGCGGGCTGCGTCTGGATCGTTCCCGAACCCGACGCGAAGCTCACCGCCGACGACATCATCGCGGTCTGCAAGGAGAATCTGGCCCGGTTCAAGGTGCCCAAGCACGTGCTGTTCGCCGAGCCGTCGGAGCTGCCGACGACGCCGACCGGAAAGATCCAGAAGTTCAAGCTGGTCCAGCAGGCCAGGGCACGAATTGAAGGAGAGAAGTCGTGAGCACCCGCTACGCGGAGCTGATCCAGCCCGAAAGAGTGCACGGCTCGCTGTACACCGATCCGGCCATCTTCGCCGAGGAGCTTCAGCGGATCTGGTACCGGACCTGGGTGTGTGTCGGGCACGTGAGCGAGGTGGCCCAGCCCGGCGACTACGTCCGCAAGCGGATCGCCGCCCAGGACGTCATCATGACCCGGAGCGCGGACGGCGAGGTCAACCTGCTGCTCAACCGGTGCGCGCACCGCGGCAACCTGGTCTGCGAGGACCAGCAGGGCAACTCCAGCTCCTTCCGCTGCCCCTACCACGGCTGGACGTACCGCAACACCGGGGAGATGCTCGGGTACCCGTACAACCAGGGGTACGGCGGCAAGGGCAAGCTGTCGCTGGGTCTCGGCCGGGTGCCGCGGGTCGACACCTACCAGGGCTTCGTGTTCGGCAGCTTCGCCGCCGACGGCCCGAGCCTGAAGGAGCACCTCGGCGCGGCGGCGGGCGAGCTGGACCGGCTGGCCCGGCTCTCCCCGGAGGGCGAGATCGAGCTGACCGCCGGCTGGCTCAAGCACCGCGCCAAGGCGAACTGGAAGCTGCTGGTCGAGAACGAGACCGACGGCTACCATCCGCAGTTCGTGCACGGCTCCGTCTTCAGCGTCACCGGCAGCCACATCGGCTCCCTGTACAGCGACAAGTCGGATGCCGTCACCCGCGACCTCGGCGGTGGCCACAGCGAAAACGACCTGCGCCCGGAGTTCCGCAAGATGGCGCCGATGAACTGGTTCGGCACCACCGAGGCCAAGGTGCCCGACTACGTGGCGAAGATGCGCGCGCTCCACGGCGAGCAGGCCGAGGAGATCCTCATCGAGGGCGCGCCGCACGTCATGGTCTTCCCCAACCTGTTCGTCGCCGAGATCAGCGTCTTCATGATCAATCCGGTGGCGGTCGACGAGACGGTGCAGAACGTCACCGCGGTGCAGCTCAAGGGCGCGCCGGAGATGAACCGCCGCCTGCTGTCGCAGTGCATCGGCTCGGTCGGACCGGCGGGCATGCTGCTCGCCGACGACTCGGAGATGTACGAGCGCAACCAGCGTGGGCTCACCGCCCGGGTGCCGGAGTGGCTCGACATCCGGCGGGGCGTGCAGCGGGAGCGGGTCGACGAGAACGGCTTCCGGGTCGGTGCGGCCAACGACGAGACCGGCATGCGTGGCTTCTGGTCCCACTACCGCGGCCTGATGGAAGAGGAGAACGCACAGTGAGCAGCCTGGCCGAGGGCACTGGCCTGGACCTCCGGGAGATCGAGCAGTTCCTCTACCGCGAGGCGCGGCTCGCCGACGAGCACGACTACGACGGCTGGGAAGCACTGTGGACCGACGACGCGCTCTACTGGGTGCCCGCCGGAGGTGCCGACATCGACCCGCAGCAGAAGATGTCGGTGATCTACGACAACCGCAGCCGCATCGCCACCCGGCTCAAGCAGCTGAAGACGGGCAAGCGGTACTCGCAGTCGCCGCCGTCCAACATGCGCCGGATCGTGTCCAACGTCGAGGTACTCGGGGTCGAGGGCACGGACACCGTCGTCGGGGCGAACTTCATCCTGGTCGAGTCCCGGGATCGGGGGACCACCCTGTGGGCCGGCCGTACCACGTACCGGGTGCGTCGTACGGACGACGGCATCCGGCTGGCCTACAAGAAGGTCGTCCTGATCGACAACGAGCAGGCCCTGTCCACCCTGTCGTTCCTCATCTGAAAGGCGCCCACGGTGGATCAGTGGATCATCACGAGCGAGTTCGCGGAGGTGGCGGTCAGTCTCGACACGACCGCCAACGGGCCGCGCCTGCGGCTGGAGGATCTGCGCGGCGACCGGGTCCGCTACCTGGACGCGCTGGAACTGGAGACCATCGCCTGGCTGCCCGCGAGCCGGCTGCAGGAGCTGCTGGACCCGTCGGTCGGTCGATGGAGTGACAGAGCCGGCGATGACTGAGGTCCTGGACGGGATCGGGCGGCTGGACCTCACGTCCTATGTACGGCCGGGTGACGCGGTCATGTGGGGGCAGGCCTGTGCCGAGCCGCTCACCCTCACCGAACGGCTCATCGCGCAGCGCGCCGCGATCGGCGGGTTCCGGTGCTTCCTCGGCGTGCCCGCGTCGGACACGATCCGGCCGGAGCACGCCGACCACGCGTCGTTCCTGTCCTACTGTGGCAGCGGCGGCAACCGGGCGCTGTACCGGGCCGGTCTCCTGGACATCCTGCCGTGCCACTACTCGGTGCTGCCGGACCTCATCGCCAGCGGGGCGCTCCGCGTCGACGTCGCCCTGGTCCAGTTGCCGCCCGCGGACGCGGCCGGCCGCTACAGCCTCGGCCTGGCCGACGAGTACCTGTCGGCGGCGATCGACGCCGCGCGCGTCGTCATCGCCGAGGTGAACGACCAGGTGCCCGCCACGCACGGCACCCGGACGCTCACCGACGCCGACCTGGACGTGGTCGTGCACACCTCCCGGCCGCCGGCGGCGCTCACCCACAAGGAGCCGGGCGCCGCCGAGCAGCGGGTGGCCGACCACGTCGCGGCGCTGATCGAGGACGGGTCGACCCTGCAGTTCGGGCTCGGCGCGCTGCCCGAGGCGATCGTCGCCCGGCTCGCCGACCGCCGTGACCTCGGCATCCACTCAGGACAGATCGGTGACGGCGTCGCCGACCTGATGGAGGCCGGGGTGATCACCAACGCCCGCAAGACGGTCGACCGGGGCCGTACCGTCACCGGCGCGCTCATGGGCACCGCTCGGCTGTTCCGGTACGCCGACCGCAACCCGGCGATCGAGCTACGCGACACCCGCTACACCCACGACCCCGCGGTGCTGGCGGCACAGGAACGCTTCGTCGCGATCAACTCGGCGATCGAGGTCGACCTCACCGGACAGGTCAACGCCGAACTGGCGCGCGGCACGTACGTCGGCGCCGTCGGCGGCGCGATCGATTTCCTGCGCGGGGCCGCCCGCTCCCGCGGCGGCCTGCCCATCGTGGCGCTGCCCGCCACCGCGGGGCCGGCGAGCCGGATCGTGGCGACGCTGAGCGGGCCGGTCAGCACGCCCCGCGCCGACGCCGGGATCATCGTCACCGAGTACGGCGTCGCGGATCTGCGTGGGCTGTCCCTCGACGAACGCCGGGCCCGGATGCTCGCCATCGCCCACCCCGACCATCGTCCCGCGCTCGAGAAGGAGTGTTCCCCATGAGAAGAGCCGCGATCGTCGCCCCGGCCCGTACCCCGGTCGGGACATTCGGTGGCACCCTGCGCCCGGTGCCGGTGGAGGACCTTGCGGCCACCGTCATCAAGGCGGTGGTCGAGCGGTCGGGCATCGATCCCGCGCGGATCGAGGACGTCGTGCTGGCTCAGTCGTACGCCAACTCCGAGACGCCCGCCGTGGGTCGATGGGCCGCCCTGCACGCCGGCCTGCCGGTCGCCGTCCCCGGCTTCCAGCTCGACCGGCGCTGCGGCGGCGGCCTGCAGGCCGTGGTGACCGCCGCGATGATGGTGCAGACCGGCGCCGCCGACGCCGTGCTGGCCGGTGGCGTGGAGAGCATGAGCAACGTCGAGCACTATTCCACGCAGGTCCGCTGGGGTAGCCGGTCCGGTGGCGCGCAGCTGTACGACCGGCTGGACCGGGGCCGCGAGCGCTCCCAGCCGGAGTGGCGGTTCGGCCACATCTCCGGGATGATCGAGACGGCCGAGAACCTGGCCCGCGAGTACGGGATCAGCCGCGAGCAGGCCGACGAGTACGCCGCCGGCAGCCACCGCCGGGCCGCCGCCGCGTGGGAGTCGGGCGCCTTCGACGACGAGGTCGTCCCGGTGACCGTGCCGGTACGGCGCGGCGACCCGCTGACGTTCTCCCGGGACGAGGGCATCCGGCCGGACAGTACGGTCGAGACGCTGGCGAAGCTGCGCACGATCATGCCGGGCGGCATCGTGACCGCCGGGAACTCCAGCCAGCAGAACGACGCCGCCGCGGCCTGCCTGGTGGTCGCCGAGGACAAGCTCGACGAGCTGGGCCTCACCCCGATGGGGTTCCTGGTCGGCTGGGCGGCCGCCGGCTGCGAGCCCGCCACCATGGGCATCGGGCCGGTGCCCGCGGTGGCCAGACTGTTCGCGAAGACCGGCGTCACCTTCGACGACATCGACCTGATCGAGCTGAACGAGGCGTTCGCCTGCCAGGTGCTCGCTGTGCTCAAGGGCTGGGGCTTCGACGGCCCGGCCGACGTGAGCGACCGGCTCAACGTCAACGGGTCGGCCATCTCGCTCGGGCACCCGATCGGCGCGACCGGGGCGCGCATGCTCACCACGATGCTGCACGAGCTGCGCCGCAGTGGCGGCCGGTACGGGCTGGAGACCATGTGCGTCGGCGGCGGCCAGGGGATGGCGGCGCTGTTCGAGGCGGCGTCATGAGCGCGCCGGTCGTACCGACCGGGATCGTCGCGTACGCCAGCTACCTTCCGCGGCACCGGCTGCGGCACGCGGACCTGGGTGCCGTGCTCGGTACCAAGGCCGGTCCCGGGTCGCGGGTGGCCGCCTCGTTCGACGAGGACAGCACCACGCTCGGAGTCGAAGCCGCCCGGCGGGTGGCCGGGGAACGGCCCGAGATGATCTTCTTCGCCACCACCTCGCCGGCGTACCTGGACAAGACCAACGCCGCGACCGTGCACGCGGCCCTCGGCGCGGGCCACGACGGCCTCGCCGTCGACCTGGCCGGCTCGGCGCGCTCCGGTACGGGCGCGCTGCTCGCCGCCGCCGCGACGGGCGGTCTCGCCGTCCTCGCCGATGTGCGGACCGGCCTGCCGGGCTCGGTCGACGAGCGCGACGGCGCGGACGGCGCGGTGGCGTTCCGGTTCGGTGCGCCCGAGGAGGCGATCGCCGCGGTCGTCGCCCGCGCGTCGGTGACGGCCGAGTTCCTCGACCGCTGGCGCCTGCCCGGTGAGCCGGCCGCCCGGCGGTGGGAGGACCGGTTCGGGCTGGAGAGCTACCTGCCGCTGGTGAGACAGGCGGGGCAGCGGGCGCTCCAGGAGGCCGGTGTCGCCGACCCCGACCACGTCGTGGTCTCCTCGCCGAACCCGCAGGTGGTCAAGCGGGCGGCCGGCATCTTCCCGGCGCGGGTACCGGCCGGCACGGTGCCGGGCCACGCGGGCGCGGCCGACGTCGGCCTGGGCCTGGCGGGCGTCCTGGACCGGGCGGCGCCGGGCGAGCACGTCCTCGTCCTGTCTGCTGTGGACGGGTGTGACGCGCTGGTGCTGCGGGTCACCGACCGCATCGCGCGCGGACGCCAGGCCCGCCCGCTGTCGGCGCAACTCGCCGCCGGGCGCGACGTCCCGTACGCCACCTACCTGACCTGGCGTGGCCTGCTCGACCGCGAGCCGCCGCGGCGGCCCGAGCCGGACCTGCCGGCCGCGCCGCCCTCGGCCCGGTCGCAGGCGTGGAAGTTCGCGTTCACCGGGTCTCGGTGCCGCCGCTGCGACTTCGTGCACCTGCCGCCGGCGCGCGTGTGCAAGAAATGTTCCACTGTGGACGACATGGAGCCGCTCCCGCTGGCCGGGCGGCGGGGGACGGTGGCCACCTTCACCGCCGACCGGCTGGCGTACTCGCCGTCGCCGCCGCTGATCGACGTGGTGGTCGACTTCGACGGCGGCGGGCGGTACACGATGGAGCTGGCGGACGCCGCGCCGGACGAGGTGGCCATCGGGATGCGGGTCGAGCCGACGTTCCGCAGGCTCTACACGGCCGATGGGATGCACAACTACTTCTGGAAGGTGCGGCCCGTGGAGGACGAGAAATGAGCGCCCGGGGGATCTCAGACCAGGTCGCGATCGTCGCGATGGGCTGCACCCGGTTCGGCGAGCGCTGGGCGGCCTCCGCCGACGACCTGCTGATCGAGGCGGTGCAGGAGTGCCTCGCCGCCGTGCCGGGCACGGATCTCGCGGACGTGGAGGCGTTCTGGCTCGGCACGCTCGGCACGGGCCAGTCCGGTCTCACCCTCAGCCGGGCGCTCGGCCTGGACTACCGCCCGGTCACCCGGGTGGAGAACTACTGCGCGACCGGTTCGGAGGCGTTCCGCAACGCCTGCTACGCGGTGGCGTCCGGGGCGTATGACCGGGTCATGGCGGTCGGGGTGGAGAAGCTCAAGGACTCCGGCTACTCCGGGCTGACCCGTTCGGACCCGCCCGGGGACGGCACCGCCCCGGAGAACTCGCTCACCGCGCCGGCCGCGTTCTCGCTGCTGGACCCGGCCTACTGCGCGAGGTACGGCGTCGACCCCGCCGACATGCGGGCCGCCATGACCCACGTGGCCTGGAAGAACCACGCCAACGGGGCGCTCAACCCGAAGGCGCAGTTCCGGTCGGTGGTGTCCAAGGAGAAGATCGCCGCGGCGCCGCTGGTGGCCGGGCGGCTCGGGGTGTTCGACTGCTCCGGGGTCTCCGACGGCGCGGCCTGCGCGCTGATCGTGCGCGCCGAGGACGCCCACCGGTACACCGACCGCCCGATCCTGGTGAAGGCGCTGTCGCTGACGGCCGGGCCGGGTCGCGCGGCGATGGACGCGGACTACGACTACACCACCTTCCCGGAGGTCGTGCGCAGCGCCGAGGACGCGTACCGGCAGGCCGGGATCACCGATCCGCGCAACCAGATCTCGTTGGCGGAGGTCCACGACTGCTTCACGCCCACCGAGGTGGTGCTGATGGAGGACCTGGGCTTCGCCGAGCGGGGCAGGGCCTGGCGGGACATCCTCGACGGCGCCTTCGAGCGCGGCGGGCGGCTGCCGGTCAACCCGGACGGCGGCCTGAAGTCCTTCGGCCACCCGGTCGGTGCCAGCGGGCTGCGCATGCTGTACGAGTGCTGGCTGCAGTTCCGGGGCGAGGCGGGGGAGCGGCAGCTGGCCGATCCGACGCTCGCGCTGACCCACAACCTCGGTGGCCGTCCGGGCGCGTGCGTGTCGTTCGTGTCGGTGGTCGGTACCGAGCCGGGCTGACCGGTCACCGGCCCTGGTTGCCGGTGACCTGACGCCCGTGTCTGGTGTCGTCGCGGCCGGGGAGTGGTACATTTTCTATTATATTTTAGATTAACTTGGAGGTCGCATGGCGCCGAACACCGTGCCGCCGGACGCGACGCCGCCCGCCGCCGGGCGTCCGGGTGCCGCACCGGGACCGCGGGACGCGGCCGCAGCCGGGCCGCGGGGCCCGGTGGTCGAGGTGGACCTCACCGACGGCGTGGCCCACGTCCGGCTCAACCGGCCGGACGCCCGCAACGCCCTCGACGCCGCCATGGCCGCCGGCCTGCGCGACGCCGCGAGGCGCTGCGCCGAGGCGGACGGGCTGCGGGCGGTCCTGATCAGCGGCGCCGGTCCGGTCCTCACGGTCGGCGGGGACATCGCGGTGTTCGCCTCGGCGACCGACCGCCGCCGGCCGGGCCTCATGCGCGACATGGCGGCCCTCTACCACGAGGCCCTGCAAGGGTTCCTGCGCCTGGACGCCCCGATCGTCTGCGCCGCGCACGGCGCGGTGGCCGGTGGCGGGCTCGGCCTGCTCTACGTCGCCGACCTGGTGCTTGCCGCCGAGGGCACCCGGTTCGCGCTCGGCTACGCGGCACTCGGGCTGTCCAGCGACGCCGGCAGCTCCTGGTTCCTGCCCCGGCTGGTCGGGCCGAAGCGGGCCGCCGAACTGTACTTCGAGCAGCGCGTGCTCAACGCCCACGAGGCCACGGAGTGGGGGCTGGTCTCGCGCGTCGTTCCGGCCGACGCGCTCCCGGAGGAGGCGCTGGCGGTCGCCCGGCGCCTGGCCGCGGGCCCGACCCGGGCCTACGCCGAGATGCGCCACCTGCTCAACGACTCCGGCAACCAGAGCCTGAGCGACCACCTCGCCGCAGAGGAGCGGGCCATGTACCGCACCGCGGCCACCGTCGACGCGGCCGAGGGCATCGCCGCGTTCGCCGGCAAGCGTGAACCCCACTACCAGGGATGGTGACAATGACCGGATTCATCGTCGACAGCGAGGAGCACGCGCTGCTCCGCGAGAGCGTTGGCAAGATCGCGAAGCGGTACGGCCACGCGTACTACGCCGACCGGGCGCGCGCCGGCGACCGGGTCGACGAACTGTGGGCCGAGCTGGGGGAGGGCGGCTTCCTCGGCGTGCACCTGCCGGAGGAGTACGGCGGCGGCGGAGGCGGCCTGCGCGAGTACGGGGTGGTGCTGGAGGAGCTGGCGGCGCACGGCATGCCGCTGCTGATGGGCGTCATCTCGCCGGCCATCACCGGTTCGATCGTGTGGCGGCACGGCTCCGAGGAGATGAAGCGCGAGTGGCTGCCCGGCATGGCCGCCGGCACCCGGAAGATGGCGTTCGCGCTGACCGAGCCCGACGCCGGGTCCAACAGCCACCAGGTCAGCACCACCGCGCGCGCCGACGGCGACGGCTGGCGGCTGAACGGCGCCAAGTACTACATCTCCGGGGTCGACGAGTCCGAGGCGCTGCTGGTGGTGGCGCGCGACGGCGAACCGGGTGCGTCCGGCCGCAGCCCGCTGTCGCTGTTCGTGGTGCCCACCGACGCTCCCGGCCTGCGGTACCAGCACATCCCGACCGAGCTGGTCGTTCCGGAGAAGCAGTTCATGGTCTTCTTCGACGACGTGCGGATCGGGCCGGAGGCGCTGATCGGCGAGGCCGGGCGGGGGCTGCGGCAGGTGTTCGCCGGCCTCAACCCCGAGCGCATCCTGGCCGCCTCGCTGAGCAACGGCATCGGCCGGTACGCGCTGGACAAGGCCGTCGGCTACGCCCGGGAACGGCAGGTGTGGTCGGTCCCGATCGGCGCACACCAGGGCGTGTCGCACCCGCTCGCGGAGGCGTACATCGCGGTGGAGCTGGCGCGGCTGGCCACCGCCCGCGCGGCGGAGCTGTACGACACCGGCCAGGACGCCGCCGAGGCGGCCAACATCGCCAAGTTCGCCGCCGCCGACGCCTCGCTGAAGGCGCTCGACCAGTCCATCCAGACGCACGGCGGCAACGGGCTGTCCCGCGAGTACGGCCTGGCCGACCTGTGGTTCGCGGCCCGGTTGCTGCGCACCGCGCCGGTCAGCCGGGAGATGGTGCTCAACTACGTCGCCCAGCACAGCCTGCGGCTGCCCGCCTCCTACTAGCCCCCGCACCGGCCCCTCGGCCGGCGCCGCCGGGCGCCGACCGGGGCCGGACCGACAACGAAAGAGACTCATCGATGGCAGGGGTAACTGTGCAGAACTTCGACGCCGTGGTGATCGGGGCGGGGGCGGGCGGCCTGTGTGCCGCGGCGCGCCTGTCGCACCTCGGCTACCGCACCCTGGTGGTCGAGCGGCTGGACCGGGTCGGCGGGCGCGCGTCCACGTACGACATCGACGGCTTCAAGGTCAACAACGGCGCCATCGTACTGGAGCTCGGGGGCGTCACCGAGGAGACCTTCGCGGAGGTCGGCGCGCCGTACGACGTCCGCATGCCCAAGCCCCCGATCCTCTACCGGATCGGCGGCAAGGACATCGACGTGACCGGCGGCGGCTGGGGCTTCCTGCTGGGCAAGCTGACCCGGCAGGGCGCCAAGCTCGTCAAGGGGCTGGGCGCGGCCCGCGAGGACAGCGGGCTGCCGGAGGCCGAGCTGACCACGGCCGAGTGGGTGTCGAAGTACACCAAGAACGAGAACGTCCACGGGATGTTCCGCAACATGTGCGGCTCCATCTTCGCGGTGGGCTCCGAGGAGCTGCCCGCCCGGGTCTTCCTCACGTACTTCACCCGCAAGAGCGCCTTCAAGAAGTTCGGCTACCACCCGGAGGGCACCATCGGCGTGTGGCGGGCCCTGGCCGATGTGGTGACCCGCAACGGCGGCGAGGTCTGGCTGAACAGCGAGGCGCGCGGGCTGACCGTCACCGACGGCCTGGTCACCGCGGTCACGGTCGACCGCGGCGGCGAGACCGTCGAGGTCGGCTGCCGGGTCGCGCTCAGCGACGCCGGGCCGGTGGCCACCGTCGACCTGGTCGGCGCGGACAACCTGCCCGCCGACTACCGCGAGGAGGTACAGCGGCGCGACCGGCCGTCGGCGATGATCACGGTGAACATCGCCAGCCAGGAACGGCTGATCGAGGCCCCGGGCATGCTGAGCTTCGGCAAGACCCGGCGGCTGTGCTACGTCGCCAACTTCACCGACCTGTGCCCGGAGATGGCCCCGGCGGGCTGGCACCTGTACGCCGCCGCCGGGGTGCCCAAGCCCGCGGTCGGTGACTTCGACGAGCAGGCCGAGACCGAACTGGTCATGCAGGACCTGCGCGAGCAGGTACCCGGCTTCGACCGCGCGCGTGTGCTGTCGGTCGCGGTGACGCGCGACAGTTGGCCGCCGCAGCGTGCCGTCGCCGGCTACGACCTCGCCCCCGCCACCCCGATCCCGAACCTGTGGAACCTCGGGGACGGGGTCAAGGAGTACGCCAACGGCGGCACCACCGCGTGCGCCGAGACCGCCAAGCTCGTCGTCGAGCGGATCACCGAGCGTTACCCCGTCGCGGCCGGCCGCTGAGCCGCGCCACGGGAAAGATTCACCGAAGGAGAACCAATGAAGATCATCGTGGACCGGAGCAAGTGCACCGGCCTCGGCATCTGCGAGTCGCTGGCCCCCAACTGCTTCGAGATCGACGACGCCGGTGACCTGGTGCTGCTCACCGAGACGGTGTCCGACGACGACCTCGACGGGGTCCGGCAGGCGGTCGAGGGCTGCCCTACCGAGGCACTGCGGCTGGAGCCATGAGCGACCGGTCCCTCGTCGTCGTCGGCGCCTCCCTCGCCGGCCTGCGGGCCGTCGAGGCGGCCCGCAAGAGCGGCTTCGACGGTGCGATCACCCTCATCGGCGCCGAGCCCCACCTGCCGTACGACCGGCCGCCACTGTCCAAGACGTTCCTCGACGGAACGGACCTGCCCGCGTTCCGCAGCGAGGAGACGCTCCGCGACGAACTCGGCACCCGGCTCGTCCTCGGTGCGGCGGCGACCGCGGTGGACACCACGGCCCGGACGGTGCGGGCCGGCGGCCAGGAGTTCGGCTACGACGGCCTGGTGATCGCCACCGGAGCCGCCGCCCGTACCCTCCCGGGCACGGAGGGGCTGGCCGGCGTCCACGCCCTGCGTACCCGCGACGACGCGCTGGCCGTACGGTCCGCGCTCGACGCCGGTGCCCGTACGGTCGTGGTCGGAGCCGGGTTCATCGGCTCCGAGGTCGCTTCGGCCGCCCACAAGCGGGGCCTGGCCGTGACGATCGTCGAGGCGCTGCCGACCCCGCTGGTACGCGCCGTCGGCGACGTCATGGGCCGGGCATGCGCCGCCCTGCACACGCGCCGCGGCACCGAGCTGAGGTGCGGCGTCGGCGTGGCGGCGGTGGAGGGCGACGGACGGGTCGAACGGGTCCGGCTCACCGACGGCACGGTGCTCCCGGCGGACCTCGTGGTGGTCGGCATCGGCGCGGCGCCCGCCACCGGCTGGCTCGACGGGTCCGGGCTGACCCTCGACAACGGCATCGTCTGCGACGAGACCCTGTTCACCGGAGTGCCCGGGGTGTACGCCGCCGGTGACGTGGCCCGCTGGTACAACCCGCTGTTCGGCCGGCACATGCGGCTGGAGCACTGGACCAGCGCCGCCGAGCAGGGTGCGGTGGCGGCGCGCAACGCGCTCGACCCGGCGAACGCCGGACCGTACGCGACCGTCCCGTACTTCTGGTCGGACTGGTACGACTCCCGCATCCAGTTCGTCGGGGTTCCGGCGACCGACGAGGTGCGCGTGGTCGACGGCGACGTCGACGGGGACCGCTTCGTCGCCCTCTACCGGGAGGGCGACCGCCTGGCCGGGGTGCTCACCATGAACGGCCAGGCCCAGATCATGAAATACCGTGGGCTGATCATGCGAGGCGCGTCCTGGGAGGACGGCCTGGAATTCGCCGAGCGCCGCCGGACCGCGGCCCTGGGTGCGGCGTGAGCCCCGCGGCCGGCCCGGCCCTGACGCGACAGGAAGGATGGTCAACCGTGACCGTCAACGAGATCGACCGGGACGGGTCGGCCGCCGCCGAACGGCCCGCCGGGCTCGACGACGCGCTGGAGCGGATCCTGGCCGGGCGGTACAGCTGCCGGGCGTTCCGCCCCGAGCCGGTGCCGCGGCAGCGGATCGAGCGGATGTTCACGCTCGCCCAGCGGACCGCGTCCTGGTGCAACTCCCAGGCCTGGCAGGTGATCCTGACCAGTGGCGAGGCGACCGAGCGGTTTCGCGCCGCGCTGTACGCCGCGGCCTCGGCCGGGCCGGGGCGTTCGGACGTCCCCGAGCCGGCCGAGTACCGCGGCGTGTACCAGACAAGGCGGCGGGAGGCGGGCTACGGCCTGTACCACAGCCTGGGCATCGACCGGGCCGACTACGCGGCGCGCGGCCGCCAGATGCTGGAGAACTTCCGCTTCTTCGGCGCCCCGCACGTCGCGGTGATCACGTCGGACCGGTCCCTCGGCCCCTACGGCTACGTCGACTGCGGCGGGTACGTGTCCACCCTGCTGCTGGCCGCGGAGAGCCTGGGCGTCGCTGCGGTACCGCAGGCCGCCATCGCCATGCAGTCCGACGCCGTGCGGGCGCACTTCGGGATCCCGGCCGACCGGGTGATCGTCTGCGGGGTCTCGTTCGGCTACGCCGACGCCGACCACCCGGCGAACTCGTTCCGTACCGGTCGGGAGGAGCTGGCGAACGTCGTCACCTGGCACGACCGGTGACCGCCGGCAATGACGCCAGTCCCTTCGTGGCCGCGTCGCCCCGGTTATCGGCCGGCGGTGATCCGGCTGGTGAAGGCGGTCAGGTTGATCATCGCCCGGTTGATCCGCTCGTCCAGGGTGAGCGTCTCCTCTCGGCGGGCCAGGCGCATCCTCGGCTGGCGCTTGCCGCGTAGGTACAGCGAGCAAGCCAGGTCGGTGCAGAGGTACTCGCCGACGCTGTTGCCCTGCCGCCCGGCGGCCCCGGCCAGCGGCGCGACGAAGAGTGCCACTCCCGACGCCGCATGTTCGGTCAGGCAGACCCGGCACAGGCTCGACCGCGTCACACTGATCTTGCCCGCCTCGGGCCGGCGCAGCACCACACCGGTCGGGCCGTCCACGCCGGGCACGACCAGCAGCGCCCGCAGCGGGGCGCCCGGGTCGGTCCAGCCGAGGAAGTCCAGGTCGGCCCACGGGACGCCGCCGTCGGCAAAGCCCGCGGGCATCCGGATCCGACTCGCCTCGCCTTTGCTGCAGTTGACGAAGGAGGCCCGGATTTCCTTCTCACCAAGTGGTTCCATGGCCGCCAAGCTAAGCGAACCGTCGCGTACGGTCACCCGCATTTCGGCCTGCCCCGCCGCCCCCGCCCCCGCCGCCCCGGCCAGGTGGACGCCGCGCGATTCTGATTGGCGGCAGGCCCTCCATGTCGAGCACGACCCGGGACGACGGGGACTCGCTCCACTCAGACAGGCGTCTGCACGCGGTCGGCCGCACCCGTCACCGCGGCTGACGCGAGCGGTACGGGCCGAAACATCTCCGGCTCGTCCTCCGGGACGAGGGCGGTCGGGCCGTAGATCCAGTCGATGAAGGAGTAATCGTCGATTGCGCGGTCACGCAGCAGCGTGTTGCGCTGGAGCCGGGCGAGGCCGTCGAGGTGCCACAGGTCACCCCACGCGCGAGCTGTTTCCACCACGCGGCGGCAGTGCTCCGGGCGGACCGCCTGGTACGCCGCCAGGACGCCCGCCCAGTCGACCGTGCCGTACTGGTCCCGGCTCCGCCGAACGTGCTCGCCCAGCACCCAGCCATCCTCGATGGCCATGATCGCCCCCTGAGCCATGTACTGCAGCGGGGGATGCGCGGCATCGCCGAGGAGGGCGATGTTGCCGTGGATCCAGGTCATGATCGGGTCGCGGTCGTACATCCGCCACCACTTGTCGCGCCACATGTGTGGGATCCCCCGCTGGACGAGATCGCAGGTCTTGGCGAACGCGGCGTCGAGCTCGTCCGGAGTACCCCAATCCTGGTCGCCGGCGAGTGCCTTCGGCGACTCGAACACCGCCACCTGGTTGAGGAGCTCACCTCCCCGCAGCCCGTAGTGGACGAAGTGGCAGCGCGGCCCGACGTACACCACGACCTCCGCGAGGTCGACGTACCGGTCGGTGATCTCGGCGACGGGCACCGTGCCCCGGTAGGCGACGTACGCCGAGTTGACCGGCTCGTCGTCGACCAGCAGCTTCCGGGCGACCGAGTGGAGGCCGTCGGCAGCGATCACTACGCCGGCCTCGTGGACGGTGCCATCCGTGAGCGTGACCCTGGCGCCGCTGTCGGTGTTCTCGTACGACGCCGCGTGGGCGTCGGTGACCAGCTCGACCCCGCTGCTCCCGCACGCCCGTAGGAACAGGCCGTGCAGATCGCTGCGGTGGATCACCAGATACGGGGAACCGTAGCGTCGCTCGAGGTCGCGCAGGTCGAGGCGGGTGAGCTCGCTCCCGTCGACGGCGTCCCGCATGACCATCGCAGCGGGTACGACGCCGAGTGACCGTGCCTTGTCGAGGAGGCCGTAGTCGTCGAGGATCCGGGTGCAGTTCGGGGCGAGCTGGATGCCTGCGCCGACCTCACCGAACGAGGCCGCCTGCTCCAGGACGCGAACCCGCAGACCCTGCCGGGTGAGCGAGTACGCGGTGCTGAGGCCACCGATGCCGCCGCCGACGATGAGCACGTCCGGGGCGGTCGCAGGGTTGGTCATGGTGTCCTTCCTCAGAGCCAGGCCGGCAGGTCGGGGGCCGCGGCGTTGTCCGTCGTGGTCAGCCGGTGCGGGCGTCCGGTGAGGTAAGCGGTGATCTCGGGCAGCGGGCCGCACACCGTGACCGGGGTGCCCTCTCCGGGCAGCTCCCACCGCAGACCGTCCGCCTCGAGCACGACCGCCACCGCAGGCGAGGCGCTCCGCTTGGCGACGACCTCGCCGCAGAGGGAGCGCAGGAACGCATCGGGCAGATCCGCGAACGTGAGCCCGGTGCCGAGGTCGATCGCGTGTACGCACACCTCGCGCGCACGCAGCCAAGGGATCTCGGTCGCGGGTACGGTGCGGCCCTGGGCCGTCACCACCGGGTACCGCCACTGCTCGGCGGTGAGCGTGTCCATAGCCGTGCCGAGATCCCGAGCGGAGCCCGACAGCCAGGCGCTGAGCTTGGCGCCAGGGAGCGTCGATCCAGTCTCGATGTCGGCGTTTCGCTGGTCCATCGAGGAGTACATCGGGGTGCGCTCACCGGTGCGCGCCCAATGCACGAGGTTGCCGAGCGCGTCGGCGTTGGCGGCGACGTGCGCCACGAGGTGCTTGCGGGTCCAGCCGGGCAGAGCGCTGGGCTCGGTCATCGCCGGCTCGTCCAGCGCGGCGACCTGCGTGGCGAGCAGCTGGGTTCCGTGCTCGACCCAGTTCAGCGAGTCGGCGTGCGTGCGCGGCATCAGGACTCCTTGACGACCTGGTTGGTGCAGGCGCCGATACCGGCAATCTCGGTCACGACGGTCTCGCCACCCATGAGGTAGACCTTGGGATCGCGGGCGTGGCCGACGCCGGCGGGCGTGCCGGTCGCGATCAGGTCGCCCGGGTTGAGCCGGATGATCGTGGAGATGTACCGCACGAGGTGTACCGGGTCGAACAGCAGCGTGCCGGTGTTGTCCTGCTGCATGACCTGGCCGTCGACGACCGTCTTCACCTCCAGCGCGGGGCGGACGCCGCCGACCTCGTCGGGAGTGACCAGGTAGGGCCCGACCGGGGTCGAGGAGTCCCAGATCTTCCCCTGGGTCCACTCGATGGTGCGGAACTGCCAGTCGCGCACCGACACGTCGTTCATCACGGTGAAGCCGGCGATGGCGTCGGCGGCTTCGTCCTCGGTCGCCCGGCGCACGGGCTTGCCGACGACGACCACGAGCTCGACCTCCCAGTCGAGGGCGTCGGTCTCGGCGGGCTTGGTGATCGGGTCGTTCGCGCCGGTCAGGGTGTCGGCGAACTTCGGAAAGAGCGTCGGGTGGCTGGGAAGCTCCCGCCCCATCTCCTTGATGTGGTTGGTGTAGTTGTGGCCGACGCACACGACCTTCGAGGGGGCCGGCACGACCGGGGCGAAGTCGGCGGTCGCCGCCTCGTACGTCGGGCCGTCCGCGGCCGCTGCCGTTGCCTGCCAGTCGGGCGCGGCGAGGAGCGCACCAAGGTCCGCCACGCCCAGGTCGACGAGGACATCGCCGTCGAGCCGGACAGCGCGGGTGTATTTCCCGCCGTCGTGGTCGGTGAGTCGGATGGTGGCCAGCTTCATGTCAGGCGTCCTTCTGGGTGCGGTTGAGCTGCAGCGCCTCGAAGACGGGCGCGTCGCTGAATCGGAACAGGTCGAGGGCTCCGGAGTCGGAGTCGGAGGAGCCGGCTTCGGAGCGGGCCGAGAACGGCTGCCACGAGGGGACGACGAACAGATCGCCCCGGGCCACCGACCAGGTCTTGTCGCCGACGGTGACCGTGCCCGCGCCGTCGAAGACCTGGAAGACAGAAGAGCCGGTCTCGCGGATCGGGGCGGTCTCGGTGCCGCGGACGATCCGGTGGAACTCCGCCCGGATCGTCGGCAGCACGTCGGCACCGTTGTGAGGATTGCTGTACCGGACCGCCGCGTGGCCGGGCTCGACGGTGCCGCCGTACCCCTCCTTCTCCATCGCCAGCTGGTCGGCGAGGGCGCGGTCGGTGAACTCCCACTTGTAGGCCAGCAGCGGAGAGCCGGGCGTGGGGG
Source organism: Planosporangium spinosum (assembly GCF_049999945.1). Classification (NCBI taxonomy): domain Bacteria; kingdom Bacillati; phylum Actinomycetota; class Actinomycetes; order Micromonosporales; family Micromonosporaceae; genus Planosporangium; species Planosporangium spinosum. The sequence goes on from NZ_JBLYUB010000032.1 coordinate 53,623, forward strand.
CCGGTGCGCCGAGCGGCCGCAGCCCGGGGTGGCCCCAGAGGCGCTCGGCGCGGGACCGGTCGGGTGTGATCCGCTCCTCGTCGCTGATCTCCTCACGGCCGAACTCGAAGAACTGCGCCTCGGTGACGTACTGGAACGGGATGTCGAGGCCGTCGATCCACGCCATCGGCTCGGCGGTCGCGTTGTGGTGCGCGTGCCAGTTCCAGCCGGCCTGCGGTAGGAAGTCGCCGCGCCGCATGGGGACGGCGTCACCACCGACGACCGTCCACACGCCCTCGCCCTCCACGACGAAGCGGAAGGCGTGTTGGGTGTGCCGGTGCTCGGGTGCGTCCTCACCGGGCATCAGGTACTGGATCGCGGCCCAGAGCGTCGGAGTGGCGAACGGGCGCCCACCCAGGGCCGGGTTCGCCAGCGCGATTGCCCGGCGCTCCCCGCCGCGGCCGACCGGCACCAGGTCGCCCGCCTGTGCGGCCAGGCGGCGGAGGTTCTCCCACCGCCACAGGTGCCCAACCGCGCGGGAGCGCGGGTGGGCAGGCATCAGGTCGCCGATCTCGGTCCACAGGGGCACCAGCAGCTCGGACTCGAAGCCGCGGTAGAGCTCCTCGAGGGCGGGCGTGGGCTCAGGCTGGTCAGGTGCCGCCTCGACGGACAGCCGGACGGGAGACGGAGAGGTGGTCATGGGAGAACTGTGCGGGTACCTTCTCTGCAGAACGCGCAATTTCTGGAGACCAGAACGCCATGCCCATTCCCGGCATCAAGAAGCCGCCTCCGTACGCCGTCACCAGCGTCGACCACGCCCTGCGGCTCGCCACGATGCTCCAGCTCGAGGGTGCGCTGACCGTGACCCGGGCGGCCGAGCGGCTGGGTGTCGCGCGGTCGACGGCCCATCGCCTGCTCGCGATGCTGGTCTACCGTGACTTCGCGGTCCAGGGTGAGGACCGCATCTATCGCGCCGGGCCCGTGCTCGAACTCGCGGCGCACTCGCGCTCTGCTACCTCCCGCTTGCGCGAGGTAGCGCTGCCGCATCTTGCCCGGCTGGCCCGTGCGGTCGAGGAGTCGGTCAACCTTGCCGTCCGCACCGGCAGTACGACGCGCTTCGTCGCATCCGTCGAAAGTAGCCAGGCCCTGCGCGTGGGCAGCCGCGAGGGCATGGTCTTTTCCGCGCAGCAGACCACCGCGGGCATGCTGCTCCTGGCCGAGCTGCCGTACGACGACGTCGTGGCACTGCTGGGGGACGAGGCGCCGTCCCGCGGTGAGCTCGGCAAGATCCGGCGCCAGGGATTTGCGGTCAACCAGGGGCGATCCGAGCGCGGGGTCGTGGCGGTCGGTGTGCCGGTGCGCGATCCCGACGGTACGGCACTCGCGGGAGTCTCGGTCTCGCTGCCCTCGGGCCGCTACGAGCGTGAGCGACTGCCGTGGCTGGTCGGGCTGATCAACCGGGCGGCCGGCGGGATCGAAGCTGATCTCGAGGCGCTGTATGCGGGTCGTGAATGAATGAGGCGGCGGTCGCGGCGGTCAGTCCCGCTCCGGCGCCCCGACGATGCCCATCCAGCTCTCAGTGAGCACGTCCAGCATCTCGTCGTGCTCGACGCCCCACTGTCCGGGGGTCCAGCGCCGAGCGACGTAGTCGAGTTCGGTGATCGCAATGACGCTGCGGAAGTGCCGGGTACCCGGGTCGAACCGGTTGGCCCGCTGCAGCCCGTCCTCGATGTCACCAGTGGCCTCTTCCATCCACTCGTCCACCAGTGCCCGGATCTCGGGATCGACGGCTGCCGCCTCGAACGCCGCCGTCGTGTAGGGCCGGATGTCGTCCCAGCGCTGGGACGTGGCGCCCAGCCAGGCGCGGATCCGGGCGCGTGATCCGTCCTGGACCACCGCGACCAGGTCGCGCTCGGTGGTTCCGTGCTCCGGCGAGGGGACCCGGCCGAGCGCCGCGTTGAGCCGCTCGGAGACGAGCGCCTTCATCAGCTCGACCTTGGACGGGAAGTAGGCGTAGAAGGTCACTCGAGTGGTCCCCGCTGCCGAGGCGATGTCGTCGACCGTCGTCGCGGAGTAGCCCTTCGACACGAACAACTCGAGCCCGTGGTCGAGGAGCAGCCGCCGGGTCATTTCCTTCTGCGCCTCACGCAGGCTCGCCATGACCCAAGCCTACGAGACGGCGTCCAAGGTACGTGCGCCGCGACTGAGATGCATACGTTGCGATAGAAAGCTTGACGTAGTGCCAACCGATGTGACACCTTGCACGAAACCCGCGTGATCGCGCTCACGTTTACTTGCGCCTCACGTGGCGGTGTGAGCATCGGCCCCCGGGGCCTCGACAAGGAGCAAAGTCATGACGCAGATCGCTGCGCGCAAGCAGGGCTACACCGCCACGGTGATCGCCGGATGCTTCGCCGTCCTCCTGGCGCAAGTGGCGTACTCGCTGCCCGGTGCCCTCAACGGCACCTTCCAGCAGGAGTTCCAGACCACCGGTGCCGAGCTGACCTGGATCACCGCCGCCTTCGCCATCCCGATGGTCGTCTTCGAGCTGACCACCGGCGTGATCGGCGACCTCTTCGGCCGCAGGCGCCTCCTGCAGGTCGGAGCCCTCCTGACCGTCGGCGGCTCCGTCGTCTGCTACCTCGCGGGGACCGTTCAGGTGCTCTGGGTCGGACAGGTCGTCGCCGGTCTCGGTGCCGCGATCCTCTATCCGATCTCGCTCGCGATGCTCGCCGCGACCAGTCCCACGCAGGCGGCGCGGTCCAAGGCGATCGCACTCTGGGCTGGCTTCCTGTCCATCGGTGCGGCGATCTCGCCGCTCATGGGTGGCACGTTCGCCGCGGCCGGCAACTGGCGAGGCTCCTACCTCGTGGTGATCGGCGCCGCTGTCGTGTCGATCGTCATCTCGCAGCTCGCTGCGGACTCCTCGGCGCCCGAGGGCCGCAAGCTCGACATTCCGGGACAGGTCACCCTTGCCCTCGGCCTGATCGCGGTGCTCTATGCGGCGACGCAGGGTTCCGAGGCTGGCTTCGCTCGGCCCGAGATCATCGGAGCCTTCATCGCGAGTGCCGTGCTGCTCGCCGCCTTCGTCGTGATCGAGCTTCGCACCGAGGTGCCGCTGCTCAACCTCAACCTCTTCGCGAACCGCGCCTACGCGATCGTCGCCATCGCCACGGTCATCGGCATGTTCGCCTTCCTGGCCGTGTGTTACTCGACGAGCATCTGGCTCGGCGCCGTCCAGCACCAGAGCGCCCTGAGGATCGGCATTCTGTTCCTGTTCATCCAGGGGCCTGCGTTCGTGCTCGTTCCGGTCGTTTCCCACCTGATTCGCAATGTCTCCCCGCGCTGGGTCCTGACCGGCGGGTTCGCCCTCATCGGGGTCAGTGGCATCTGGTGCTCCACGTTCGACGTCCACGACCTGACCTGGACCAAGTTCGTGCCGCCGATGCTGGCGCTTGGCATCGGCTTCGCGCTGACTGTCGGCTCCATTACGGCGGTCGCCGTCAACACGGTGCCGCTGCGGCTCGCCGGTATGGCCAGCGCCACCACCAACCTGCTACGCGATTTCGGATTCGCCCTCGGTCCGGTGCTCATCGCGGCGTTCGCGGTCAGCCGGGCCAACAGCGACCTCACCGCCGGCATCGGTAGGGCTATCGGGGAATCCGGGCTCAAGCCGCCGTACACCGACATCGCCGGCGGCATCGCGCACGGAGGCGGAGCGATGGCGATCAACTCGATGCCCGTCGTGCCCGGCGCAGGTCCCGACATGCAGCCGGTGCCGATGCCGGCCAGCCTCCACACGTTGGCGTTCGAGTCGCTCGGCAACGCCTACAACCTGGCGTTCCTCGTGGCTGGGATCTGTGCGGCCGCTGCTGCGCTCCTGACCCTGTTCGGGTTGTTCGGGGCGCGGGCTCCGGAATCGGAGGCCTCGATGGCCGACGAGGAGCTCGTCGCCGCCGGGTGAGCCTGTACCGTGCCAGAACTCGACGTATGAGCCGCGACCCGGTCTTCCGGCGGGTGAAGCATGATCGCCGGACCGGGCGGTGCTGTCCGCGCTGACCAGGTTGCTGCCTCGCGCGCTGCGTGGGCGCCGCATCGTCACCCCGGCGACGGTGCTGGCCTGGCGCCGCCGCCTGGTCAAGCGGCGCTGGACATATCCGAACCGGCCAGGGCGCCCGCCGGTCAGCGACGAGATGAGGGATCTCGTCGCTGACCGGTGGCGCGGGACGGCGTACGGCACGCACGCGTGCGCGCGGCAAGCCGAGCAGGGCCTGAAGGGGTGCGGGTCTGCCTGGTCAGGGAGCTGACCAGGTGCGCGACCAGGTGTCGATCGCGGGCTCCTGGCGTCGGGACACCTGGCGAGGGCGGCTTCAGGGTCTGGAAGTCCCTGAAGCCCGAGGGGGAGTGGGCCTCAGTTGTCCGCGGCGAGCAGGTGGCACCAGGAGTCGGTGAGCTCCTCGAGGCAGATCTCCCGAGGGATGTGCCAGCCGACCGAGAAGTAGCGACGGGACAGGTACTCGAGTTGGCCGAAGGCGAGCTCGCACCGGATGCGGCGGTGCTCGGGAGAGAAGCGATTGGCGCGGTTCAGGCCCTCGGTCATCTGGCCGACGGCGCTCTCGAACCAGCGCTCAGTCTGGAGGGTGACATCCGGCTCGTGGGCCGCCTGGTACGACGCGGTCAGGTAGGGCTTGATCTCGTCCCACTGGGAGAACTTGCGGTCGAGCCAGGTCCGGACCAGGTAGCGGGAACCGGAGGCGACGACGTCGGGGAGGGGTGGGTCGTCGACGCTGGTGAGGATCGCGTCGGCCCGCTCGAGCAGTGCGCTCATCACCTTCGCCTTGGATGCGAAGTGCAGGTAGAAGGTCGCCCTGGTGGAGCCGGCGGCCGTGGCGATGTCGTCGATCGTCGTCGCGGCGTATCCCTTCGCCCCGAACAGCTCGAGGGCCTTCTCGAGGAAGAGCTCGTAGGTCATCCGCTTCTGGGCGGCGCGCAGCGACATGGCCGAAATGCTACCGGGCAATCCACCAACACACCTATCTGGCCATTGGCTTGACATGTTGTAAAGTTGCTGTTTACGGTGGCGGGCACTGGGGTGACCTGAGTCACCCCAGGCACCTCCCCGCCGTCCACCACCCCTCCCGAAGACCCCCCATGACCTGTCTCGTCGGCGTCGACATCGGCGGCACCTTCACCGACGCCGTCCTCCTCGACGACGCCGGGACCGCTTGCGATGCCGAGGTGGACCATCGTCCACAGCGCGCCAGGCCGCGCTGGCATGACGCCGACGAAAGGAAGTGCCAATGACGGGCGCACAGACTGCCGAGAGCAACACCGTCAACACCGTCCTCGGTCCCGTTCCCGCTGACAGGTTGGGGGTCGTCTCGGTCCACGAGACTCTGCTGTCGGTGGTTCCGGGGGCCGAGCACGCGTTCGACATCACCATCGACCGCGCGGAGATCTTCGAGACCCTGGCGGGGAAGCTCAGGGACTTCCGCGACCGCGGCGGGAGCACGATCGTCGACAGCACCGGCATGTTCCACGGCCGTGACGTGAAGCTGTACGAGGCGCTCTCGCGCTCGACCGGCGTGCACATCGTGGCGTCGACAGGCATGGGTCCAGAGGAGATGCTCGGCGGTTACTTTCTGACGCCGCAGACCAACCCCCCGACGCCGTGGCCGGCCGAGAAGTTCGCCGATCTCTTCACCAAGGAGATCACCGAGGGCATGGTGGTCCCCCGTGTGGAGCGGCGGGGTACCGCGGGCCTCGTGGCCACCGCCGCGAATCACGAGGGCATGACGGCCACCGAGGAGAGTCTCTTCCGCGGTGCGGCCCGCGCCGCCCTGACCACCGGTGTCCCGGTCTCCATCCGCTACGGCAACGACGCCGTGCACGACCTCGAGATCGTTCTGGACGAGAAGTTGCCGGCCGACCGCGTCGTCGTCGGCGGGCTCGACCGCAAGGACGCGGTCGCCGCCGGCGCGCCCCTCGAGATCGCCCGCCGCGGAGCCTTCGTCGCCCTGGACCACGTGGGCCTGGACGACGACGACCACGTTACCGACCGCGAGCGTGCCGCCCTGGTGATCGAGCTGGTCAAGGCCGGCCACGGGAACCGGATCCTGCTCTCGAGCAACGCGATCGGCAAGGCCTTGGGCCAGCCCGACTACGACCTGCCGTACAGCTACGTCCTGTCGACGTTCGTCCCCTTCCTCACGTCACAGGGGCTCAGCGACTCCGACGTCCAGCGCATCCTGGTGGACAACCCGCGCGAACTGCTGTCGGTGCGCTGACCACGCGACGGCCATCAAGCTTCGTCTTTCCTGAAGGGGAGTGTTGTGTCGAGAGTGAACACGGTTCTGGGACCGGTCCCGAGCGAGGAGCTGGGGATCGTGGCCGTCCACGAGCACATCGGGTACGGCATGCCCGGCTCCGAGCTGGACACGAGGTGGTGGAAGACCCCCGAGGAGCGTTACGAGGAGACCGTCCCGAAGCTGCGCCAGTTCCATGAGTACGGCGGTGGCACCTTCGTCGATGCGACCGGCATCTGCAACGGTCGTGACGTCGACTACTACAAGTCGCTGTCCGCGAAGACCGGGGTCCACATCGTCGCCTGCACCGGCTTCGTCGGCGGCGACACCGCGCTGCCGCACTTCGCCCGGGCGAGCGTCGACTACCTGACCCGGCAGTTCGTCCACGAGATCACCGTCGGCATCGGCGACACCGGCAGCAAGGCCGGCGTCATCAAGGTCGGCGTGAGCCGCGGTGGCCGCATGACCGAGCTGGACAAGCGCATCTACCGCGCCGCCGCCCGCGCCGCCGTCGCCACAGGGGTGCCGATCCTGACCCACCTGGCCATCGACCCCGAGCCGGCCGTTGCCATCTTCGGGGAGGAGGGCCTGCCGCTGGACCGGGTGCTCTTCGGCCACGCCGACGACGGCCTGAACGCGCCGATCACCCCGCACCACTGGATCCTCGAGCAGGGCGGTCGCATCGGCTTCGACACCTTCGGCTACGAGACCGAACTGCCCGACCCGCCGTTCTGGGCCCGCCCCCGCAAGGAGCGCCTGGACCACTTCCTGAGCCTGCTCGGCGAGGGCCACCTCGCCAAGCTCCTCGTCTCGGCCGATGCCAACTGCAGCCCGCTGGGCTGGCCCGGCGTCAAGGGCCACACCGTCAACTACCTCTTCGAGACCTTCGTCCCCGACCTGCGCGCGGCCGGCGTGGACGACGCCACGATCACGACCCTCCTGGTCGACAACCCCGCCGACTTCCTGACCATCCGGAACTGAGAGAGAAGAACCATGGACATCAAGGACCTGAAGATCGCCATCGTCGGCGCCGGGTACGGCGGCGCCGCGGTTGCCAAGGCCCTGAGCCTGCTCGGTGCCGACGTCACCGTGTACGAGCAGGCGAACCAGATCCGGGAGGTCGGCGCCGGCATCGGTCTGCGTCCTTCCACCATGGACCGGTTCCGCCAGTGGGGCATCTTCGACGCGATCGCGAAGGTGAGCTCGCCGAGCGACTACTTCGAGATCCTCACCGCCACCGGTGGGCCGATCATGAAGGAGGCGTGGCCGGGCATGGACGACTACGAGGTCAAGACCCACACCCGCCTGATCCACCGCGGCGACTTCATCGACGCGCTGCTGGGGGTGCTGCCCGCGGGCATGGTGCGCCTCGGGCACAAGCTGGAGACCGTCACCGACCGGGGCGAGCGTGCCGTCCTCACCTTCGCCAACGGCGAGACGGTCGAGGCTGACCTGGTCGTCGGTGCCGACGGCATCAAGTCCGAGGTGCGCCGGCAGCTGTTCAGCGACCAGGGCCCGGTGTTCTCCGGTGAGCGCGCCTACCGCGTGGTGATCCCCGCCGACGACGCCTACGGGACGGTCGTCGACGACAACCTGCGGATGTACATCGGCCGGGGCACGAAGGTCTACCTGCTGCCGCTGCGCCACCGCAACGGGTTGTCGTTCGACATCACCGCCCTGTGCCCGGACGGCACCTGGTCGCCGCAGGTCACCAAGGACGAGCTCCTGGCGACGGTGGAGGGCTTCGACGAGCGCATCGTGAACATCGCGCGTGACCTGGACATGGACGCCGTCAACATCCGCGCCGTCTACGACATCGACCCGGTCGACACGTGGCACACCGACTCGGTCGCCCTGCTCGGGGACGCCGCGCACGCGATGCTGCACCACCAGGGCCAGGGCGCGAACTCGGCGATCATGGACGCCGGCGCCCTCGCCGACGCCCTGCGCGACGCGGACTCCGTTCCGGAGGCACTCGCCTCGTACCAGGCAACCCGCAAGCCCGTCACGGACGAGTTGCAGCGCATCTCGCGCCAGGGCTGGAGCGAGGACGAGGTCAACGACGTCTTCCCCGGGCAGAAGCCCGCCTCCCAACAGCCGAAGGCCTGACGCCATGCCGCTGCATCCCGAGATCGCCAAGGTGCTCGCCACCCTGCCGGCCCCGCCCGACGGTCCGCTCGACCCGGTGGTCATGCGCGCCGCCGAGGAGGCCCAGGTCCCTGCGGCCGAGGAGTGCCTGCCGCTCCACGCGGTCGAGGACACCACGGCGCGGACTCCGGCGGGCGAGGTCCCCGTGCGGATCTACACGCCGGTCGACGCCGAGGCGTACGGCCTGCTGGTGTACTTCCACGGCGGCGCCTTCTTCCTCGGCAGCCTGGACACCCACGACCACGTCGCGCGGTCCCTGGCCAAGGAGACCGGGCTCAAGGTCGTCTCCGTCGGCTACCGCCGGGCGCCCGAGGCCGCCTACCCGGCCGGCCTCCAGGACTGCTACTCGGTCGTCCGGTGGGCCGCCGAGAACGGCGAGCGCCTCGCCTGGGACGGTGCCACTCTCGCCATCGCCGGTGACAGCTCCGGTGGCACCTTCGTCGCCGCCGTCGCCGCGATGGCCCACGACGACGGGTTCGACCGCATCACCCACCAGGTCCTCTTCTACCCGTCGCTCGATCTCGACTTCGACGTCGACCGCTACGCCTCGCTGCGCGAGAACGCCGTGGGCTACGGCCTGGAGACGGCCGGGCTGAAGCCCTTCAACGCCTTCTACCTCGACAGCGGCGCCGACCCCGCCGATCCGCTGGTCTCGCCGATCAAGCGGGCCGACCTCGCCGGGCTGCCGCCCGCGCTGATCGTGACCGCGGAGTACGACCCGCTGCGTGACGAGGGCGAACTCTACGGCCAGCGCCTCAGACGGGCCGGAGTCGACGCCACGGTGAGTCGCTACGCGGGCGCCGGCCACGGATTCGTGCAGCACTTCTCCTGGATCCCGGCGTACCACCGGGTCTTCGCGGAGACGGCCGCCTTCCTGCGGGGCGAGTCATGACGCCCGTGAACGTGCACCCCCTGGTCTCGCCGTGGGGTCGGTTCGGTCTCTACAGCTTCTTCATCGACGCCCCCGCGCCGGCCATCGTCGACACCGGGATCGCCTCCTCGCCCGCCGAGGGCATGGCCGGAGCGCTCGAGGCCATCGGGCGCCGCATCGAGGACGTCCGCTGGATCCTGCTGACCCACGGCCACATCGACCACGTCGGCGGCGCCTACGCGCTGTGGGAACTCACCGGCCGGCGGGCGAAGGTGGTCATCCACGAGGCCGACGCCCCGATGCTGCGCTCGCGCCGGGCGCACGTGGACGAGTACCTCCACGGCCGGGGGCGGTACCTGAACGACCCCGAGGGCGAGGCGAAGGTGACGGCCGCGACCAATGCCGTCATTTCCGGCGAGATGGAGCCGACCATGCTGCTCACCGGCGGCGAGACCCTCTCGCTCGGCGGCGACGTCACCGTCTCCGTCCACTCGATCCCAGGCCACACGCCCGGATCGGTGGCCTATGTGATCGACGGCCAGCGGTCGGTGTTCGTCGGCGACGCCGTCCAGGTCCACGGGGCCGCCAACGGCTTCCCCGGCTACACCGATCCGGTCGCGTACCGCGCCAGCCTGCGGTACCTGCGCGACGAGATCCGTCCGCGGCACCTGTACCTCGGGCATCCGTACCGTCGCGCGGACGGCGCGCCGTACGGCGTCGAGCTCGACGCCGACCAGGCTCTCCAGGCGCTCCAGGGCAGCCTCGACGTCGAGGCCGGGGTCAGCGAAGCGGCCTGCCGCTGCCTTCAGGACGGCCTGCGGGAGACGGACTCGCCGTACTCCCCGTTCGCCCCGGTCGCCGAGCGGCTCGGCTACACCGGCGACCCCACGCTCGAGCCGTCGCCGTTCTTCACGTCGATGCACGGCTACCGCACGCGCTTCAACCAGAACTCGTGACAGTGGACAAGGAACTTCGCACTGATGGCTGACTTCCAGACGATCGAGGCGGGCGAGCAGACGATCGCCGTCCGCAAGGACCTGCGGGTACCGATGCGCGACGGGGTCACCCTCGCCGTGGACGCCTACCACGGCATCCAGGACAAGCCGCGGCCGGCCCTGATCGCGATGAGCGCCTACGGCAAGGAGCTGCAGGCCCTCGCCCTCACCACGCCGCCGCAGCGTCGCCCCAGCCCGATGTGGGACGGCTGTATCGAGGCCGGTGACATCGCTCGCGTCGTCAAGGAGGACTACGTCCACGTCATCGGTGACATGCGCGGCACGGGTTACTCCGACGGCGTGATGATCGGCAACTACAACTTCGGTGGCGTTTCCCAGGGCCAGGACCTGTACGACCTCATCGAGTGGGTCGCTGCGCAGCCGTGGTGTGACGGAAACGTCGGCATGATCGGCATCTCCTACTTCGGGTCGATGCAGGTGCTCGCCGCGGCCGAGCGGCCGCCACACCTGAAGGCGATCTTCGTCAGCGGCGGCCACTTCGACTTCTACGAGACCACCTACCACGGCGGCATCATGTGGTTCATGCCGCGGGCCGCCCGCGAGGGGCGCGGTGGCGACTCCGGCATCGCGCACACCTGCGTCAAGTCCCGCATGCAGGAGGTCCACTCCCCGGAGGAGCTCAAGAAGCTCGTCGACGAGCGCCTGGCGGACCCGGACGTGGCCGCGTGGCCGAACCTCGTGCACGTGCTGAAGTACCCGAAGAACCGCGAGTTCTGGTTCGACATCGTGATGAACAACCTCGACGGGGAGTGGTACGAGGAGCGCAACCCCATCACGCTGGCCGAAAACATCGACATCCCGGTCTATCTGCAGATCGACCAGGGACGCGGCTGGACCGTGGACGGCCACATCGAGCTGTTCAACGTGCTGAAGGGTCCCAAGAAGCTGGACATCGGCTCCTACCCGCCGATGCAGTCGCGCCCCTGGGTCGAGGAGCACGACAAGATGTTCCGCTGGTACGAGTACTGGCTCAAGGGCATCGACAACGGCATCATGGACGAGCCGGCCGTGAGCGTCTTCGTCGAGGGCTCGCGTGAGGTGGTCACCGCCGAGCAGTGGCCACCGACGGCGATCGAGTACAAGCCGCTGTACCTGCGCCCGCGCCACAAGCTCTCCTCGGAGCCTGAGCTGATGGGCGCGGAGCACGCCGCCCCCGACGGCTTCTACCAGGCACCGCTGACGGTGACCGACAAGGTGGCGACTGTCAGCTGGAGCACCGAGCCGTTCGAGGAGCCCACGGAGCTCATCGGCACCGGTGCGGCGCACCTGTTCGCCGAGATCGACACCGACGACACGAATTTCATCATGCGGATGTGGGACGTCGCCCCGAACGGAAACCGCCAGCTGATCACCACCGGCTTCCTCAAGGCATCGCACCGCGAGTTGGACGACCGGACGACCGAGGGCAACCCGTACCACCCGCACACCCGTGCCGTGCCGGTGGAGCCCGGGAAGATCGAGGAGTACGTCCTGCGGCTCTATCCGTTCGCGGCGACGTTCAACCCCGGCCACCGTCTGGTGGTGGAGCTGTCCAACGACGAACCGCTGGCCGATGCGCACAACGCGCTGCTGCCGCCGGACGCGTTCCACCTGCCGGTGGGTCGCCCCGTCACCCACAAGATCTATCGCGACGCCACCCACCAGTCCCGGCTCGTGCTGCCCTTCACGACGCGCAGGGATGAGGACAAGGAGCGCGACTGACCTCGTCTGGTCGCCCGGATGTGACGGAGCTGTCCGATGACCGGGAGTGTCCGGTCAGGTGTTCTGTCCAGGGCGTTGGCAGTGCGGTGGAGATCTGGACATAGGTGAGGGCCTCCGGGTGGGGTGGAGCTTGTCGAAGGTTCACCCCACCCGGAGGTCCTCGCGGTCCACCGTCATGCTCCGCCGTCCGAAACCGGCAGACTGCGCCGGCGACCTCGCTTGACCTTGTCGTAACGTCAGCGTTTCTACTGGGTCCATGCGGATCGGCGAACTCGCGGCGCTGGTAGGGGTGTCCACCCGTACCGTGCGCCACTACCACCATCTGGGGCTGCTCCCCGAGCCTGAGCGGTTGCTCAACGGGTACCGGGAGTACCGGCTGCGGGACGCGGTACTGCTGGCCCGCGTGCGCCGGCTGGCCGAGCTGGGGCTGTCGCTGGACGAGATCCGTGACGTGCTCGCCGACGACCAGGGCCGCGAGCTGCGGGAGGTGCTTCTGGAGCTGGACGCCGACCTGGCCCGGCAGCAGGAGGCGATCGGCGCCCGGCGGGACCGGCTGGCGGCGCTGCTGGCCGAGGCGGAGCTGCATCCCGACTCGACGGTGTCGTCCGAGCTGGCGGCGGTGCTGCGTGACCTGCCCACCGGGGACTCGACGTTCGGTGCGTTCGACCGCGATCTGCTGACGTTGATCGACACCGGAGCCGCCCCGGTCGACCGCGCGGCGTTCGCCGATCTGCTCCGCCCGCTCACCGCGCCCGAGGTGATCGAACGGGGCCGCGCCATCTACGCGCGGTTGGATGAGCTCGCCGGCACCGACCCGGGTGATCCCCGCGTCGCCGCGCTCGCCGCTGACCTCGCCGCTCACCTTCCCGAACAGCTGGCGTCGGCGATGCTCGCCAGCCTTGACCACCCCGACACCGGTCAATGGCTGGAGACGATGGCGAAGGAACTGTCGGCGGCGCAGGTCGAGGCATTCCGGTTGACGCTGATCCTGTTGAAGGAGCGCGTGTGATGCTCAGGGCCGCGCGTGCCGCACTGTTGACCATGGTCCCCGCGGAGCTGTTGCTTCGGCTCCTACCGGTGTCCGGCGTGCCGCTGCCCGGCCCACTGGTCGCGGTCGCGAACGTGGCTGCCCTCGCGTTGCTGGCGGTGCAGGCCGTGGTCGGGTACCGGCAGTTCCGGGACCAGCGCCGCGGTGGTGCGGGTCGCGGTACCGCGCTGCGGGCGGTCTACGGCCAATTCGTGCCGGAACCCGTACGGCGGATCATGGGGTTCGATCTGAAAGGCATGGTCAGCCTCGTCCTGTGGGCGACGCGCCGCCGCCACGGGGTGCCGTCGGACGCGACCGCCGTGTCCTACTCCGGTGCCCAGTCGTCCACAATGGTGGTATTCCTGGTCCTGGCGGTGGCGGAGCTCGTGGCGGTGGAGGCCGTTCTGCGGGCGATCGGCGCACCGGCGGGCCTGCGTACGGTGTTGCTGCTGGTCGACGGCTACGGGATTCTGATCATGCTCTCGATCATCGCGGCCTGCATCACCCGGCCCCATGTCGTGTCCGCCGACGAGGTCCGCATCCGCTACGGCGCGTTCTTCGACCTGCGGGTGCCCCGTGAGCAGATCGCCGAGGTGCGGCGGATCCGCAACTACAACGAGAGCGGCGCGGTCAAGGTAAACGACGAACGGCTCGCCGTCGCCGTGTCCGCCCAGACCAACGTGCTTCTTGAACTGACCGGCCCGGTCACCGTCGTCCGGCCGCTGGGCCGGCGCTGCCAGGTCCGCACGATCCGCTTCTTCGCCGACGACCCGGCAGCGGCGATCAACGCGCTGCACCTCCACCGCGAGTACAGTCCGAAGCTTTAGGCGAGGCGGAGAACCCGCGGGTGTCGCCCGGCTCGGCCCGGACCACCGCTGCGGTGATCGGTCTTGGCGCGCCGCTTCGACGCCTGTCTCGCGGTCCGCACCGACCTGATCGGCGACCGGCTGCCCGTCGTGCCTGGACACGACCCCGCCCCGCCAGCCGCTGGTGATCATCACCGCAGGACCGAACCATAGGGGACGTCTCCCGGAGCATCGCAGCGCGGCCACCGCGCGGGCGGACCGGGCGGCCCAGGCGCCGCTGCCGCCCGTACGGTGTGGCGTCGCGCTGATTGATCAACTAACTGTTCACGCCGACGTTCCCCGCGGATGACCTGGGAAATCCTGGGCGTTCTCGTCTGCTCGACAGAATCAGGCGCCGATCGCGTCCTGGCTCGGCACAGTACCGACAGATCCGGAGCATCATCCTTGGCACCACACGGACGTCGTCGCCGTGGCCCGGCGAGCGCCCTCGCGCTGGTGGCGTTCGCCGCGACCATGCTCGCCATGCCCACGCCCGCGGAAGCACACCCGTTCGGCGATCCACAGACCGTCGCCATCGCACCCGACCGGGACCGCCCCGCGGTCGTACACGTGCGGTGGAAGGTCGGCGGCCTCGACGACCTGACCGTGCTCGGGGTCGCGCTGGGCCTGCTGCCGCAGGACCGCGTCATGCTCGACGGCGCGGTCTTCTTCCGGGATTCGGACGCCGCGACGATCGGCCCGTCCGGCGCGTTCGCGGCCTACCTGCTGAAGCAGATCACGGTTGCCAGCGGCGGACGGACGTGTACCGGTTCCGTCGATCCGCCGGGCGACCTCGCCAGGACCGGGGTGACCATCGACTACACGTGCCCCGCGCCGGTCGGCACGGTCACGGTCGCGGTGCGGACGTTGACCGACCTCAACCCGGCGTACCAGACGCTGGCCACCGGTCCCGGCGGCGAACGCGCGGTGTACCGGTCGGGTCAGTACTCCCACGACTGGGCACTCGGCGACGCGTCGGCGGCGGGCGGCACGAACCTCGGCCGCGGCGCCGCCGTCCAGATCGCCGCCGTGATCGGCGGCGGCCTGCTCGTCGCGGTCGCCGCGCTGGCGCTGTCGCGGCGGATGAGGCGGCGGGCCGCATCATGACGGCAGGGGTCGTCGTCGGAGCCGTGTCCGTTGCGGACCGGCTGCAGGGCTTCATCCACTCGCCAGGCGTGCCGCCGCTGGCGTTCGTGCTCGCGTTCGTGGCCGGCGCCGCCCACGCGGTGGCACCGGGGCACGGCAAGAGCCTGGCCGCGGCCTACCTCGTCGGGGCGCGTGGCAGGATCCGCGACGCCGCCTGGCTGGGCGGCTCGGTCGCGGTCATGCACACGCTCTCGGTGCTGGTGATCGGCGTGGCGTGGACGTTCCTGTCGCTGTCGGACGTCGTCCGGATGGAAGAGCTCACGAGCTGGCTGCAGCTGGGCGCCGGCCTGCTCGTCCTGGTCACCGGCCTCTGGCTGGTACGCAGGCACCTCCGCGTCGCCCACCGCGGACACCACGCGCACGGTCACGACCACGCGCATGACCACCACGCGCACGGTCACGACCACGCGCACGGTCACGACCACGGCGGCGGCAAGCGGCCCGGCCTGCTCATGCTCGGCATCTCCGGCGGCCTCACACCGTCGCCGGCCGCCTTCCTCGTGCTGGCGGGCGGGCTGTTCATCGGACGCGCCGGCTTCGCCCTGCTGCTGGTCGCAACGTTCGGCGTCGGTATGGCCGTCGTGCTGTTCGGCGTCGGCGTCCTCGCGGTCGCCGGCAGCTCGGTGATCGTCCGCGGTGGCCAGTCGCGCGCCGTCCTGCACCTGGCCACCCGGGTGGCCCCCGTACTCGCCGCCGCCGGCATCACGCTGTTCGGCGTCGGCATCGTCGCGGTCGCCGCGATAAACCTCATCGCTATCAGCTAAGGAGACCCCGGAGAATGACGCACCGACCACGGCGCATGGGGAGACCGCGGGCACACGTGCTCGCGTCCATGCTCGCCGTCGCGCTCGTCGGCGGATTGACCGCCGCGATCGCGCCTACCGCGGCGAGTGCGGAGAACGCGCCGCCGGCCACCGGCGGCGCGCCGTTACTCAACCTGAGTGACGGACAGACCCTGGAGGGCACGGTCAAGGTCAACGCCGAACCGACCATCGAGAACGACTCGGTCGTAACGCTTTCGGTCGACGGCCGTGCCGTCGACGCCAAGCAGACCGCGGGCACCGCACACTTCGGCTTCGACATGGGCGGGAACGGCACCGAGGCGCGGTACCACAACTACATCACGGTCAACGACCACACCGCCGAGGCCGACCGCGTCTACTTCCCCGACATCCCCGGCGGGCAGGTCGGCAACCTCGACGTCCCCGGCAACTGGCTGCACCCCGGCGTCAACACGGTCACCGTCCACGCCGGATGGAACTGGGTGGACACCACCAACACCGGTGCCGCCGGTGTGGAGCAGTTGCCCAACGGGGAGGGCCTGCGCTGCCCCAACTACGACGATTTCGCGCTGAGCAGCCTCAGCCTGAGCCTGCTCGGTGTCGTGGCCGACGGCGAGCAGAACAACTTCAGCTACACCTTCGGCGACGGCACCTGCGGCAGCTCACCGAGGCTGTTGAAGCAGGACCTGACCTTCGTCATCTCCGGCCAGCCCGGCAGCACCGCGGGGCTGGCCGCCGACCTGGACACCGCCGCGCTGGCCAACGGCACCCACATCGTCGCCGCGACCACGAAGTCGGGTGCCACGACCCGCGCCACCGTCGGTGTCAACAACGCACCCGCCGGCGCGCCGAAGGTGACCCCGACCGACGGCGCCGTCGTCCGCGGTACGCAGTCGGTGCTCGCCGCCCTGCCGAACGGCAGCGCCGGCACCGTCGATTCGCTGGCCATCGACGACAAGCCCGCCGAGAACGCCGAGACGCTCGCCGCCGGTACCGCTACCCTCGGCTTCACGGTCGAGGCGGGCAACTCGGTCGAGGCGAGGTACCACAACTACCTGCTGGTCAACGGTAACCGCGTCGACCTCGGCGGCGACTACGGCGTCAACGGCGCGGAGAACGTGACGCTCAGGTTCCCCAACCGGTACCTGCACCTCGGCGACAACGTCATTCAGGTCAGGACCGGCGACTACAACGGCACCCTGAACGGCAAGACCTGCCCGAACCACGACGACTTCAAGATCACCCGCAGCTCGGCCAACCTCGCGATCAGCACGGCCGGGACGGTGACCGCGGGCACGACGTACATCATCACCACCGACGGCACCACCGTGACGAAGGCCGCGACCACCGCCGCCTCGCTCGCGCTGGGCGACGGCACCTGCGGCCCCAACAAGGACGCCGAGTTCCACTTCGACATCGCCGGGGCGCCGACCACGCGCACGATCGACACCCTCGGCGCCGGCGGCGACGCCCACCTGCGGGTGTTCGTCGGCGGCAACGGCGCCGACAACGGGTACGACAACAAGGTGCTGATCAACGGCATCCCGCTGGACCTCGGCATCTGGGAGAAGGAGACCGCGGACCTCTCGTTCCCGAACGAGTGGCTCGTGCCGGGCGTCAACGTCGTCGAGTTCGTCGCCGGTAGCGATCACGGCAGCGCCAAGCCGGGTGGCTGCGACAACTACGATGACTACACGCTGCGGGACTTCCAACTCGTCCCCGTGGGCGCGAAGGCGAAGCAGCTCACCAAGGAGATCGCCGGGACCACCGTCACGATCGGGTCGGCGAGCTACCCCGTGGGCCAGCAGGTGACCGTGTACATCGGCGACGGAACCTGCGGCAGCAGCTACAACGCCACGCTGAACAAGACGATCCTGTTCGACGTCGCGGGCGACGACGGCGCCGCCCTGCCGGCGCTCGGGCGGCGGGCGGACGTCGACACCACCCACCTGTCGGACGGCGCGCACCGCATCGCGGCGGTCGTCGCGGGCTTGACGTCGACCCGTCAGTTCACCATCGACAACACCGCGCCCGAGATCGAGAGCAGCGTCCCGGCCGAGGGCCAGAAGCTGACCTCGACCGTGGCGCTCGTCGTCAAGGTCAAGGATGCCTCGGGCGTCGTCGGCAAGCCGACGATCACGCTGGACGGCAAGGCGGTCGCCCAGGGCGACCAGCTCGGCCACGGCCTGCCCGCCGGCGCACACACGATCGCCGTCACCGCGACCGACACCCTGGGCAACACGGCCACCCGGGAGATCCACTTCACCAGCGCGAACATCCCGGACGTACCGACCGACCTCAACGCGACCGTGACCGGCGCCAACGCACCGTCGGCCGCACTGTCGGCCAAGGTTCCCGGCGCGGACGGCGTACCGCTGACCGCCACGTTCACCAAGGCCGACGTCGTCCTTCCGTCCGCCGGCTACCAGGGCGAGGCGACGGCGGTGCCGACCACGCTCGACGTCGCGCACGACGCGAACGTCAAGCTCGACTCGCTGCGCCCGCTCGACGGCCAGACCATTGACACGCCGTCCGGGCGGGACGTGGTGTTCCAGCGGTACGACCTCACCGTCGGCACCGCCGCGACGCCGACCCTGCGCTGGGAGGGCACCATCGACCCCGAGCGGGTCGTGGCGCTGCGCGTGTGGGACCCCGCGAACAAGAAGTGGGTCGTGCTTACCAGCTCCCGCGGCCAGGCCGGGCGCAACACCGTGCTGGCCGCGCAGCTCGACGGCGGGTACCGCGATGGCGGCACCGTGCACGTTCTGGTCACCGGCGAGGACCCGTTCGCCGACGACCTGTCGCCGCGCGACTCGTCCGCGCAGAAGGACAAGGACCACCTCGAGGACCCCAGCTCGTACGACTTCGCGATCGCGCACTTCACCGACACGCAGTACCTCACCGAGGGCGCGGCTGGCGGCACGTACGACAACTGGAACGGCAAGAAGGAGCCCTCCGACGTCGAGACCGCCGAGGAGCAGGCGATCTGGGCGGCGGCGTACCGCGGCACTACGCAGTGGATCGCCGACAACGCGGCGGGCCGCAAGATCGCGTACACCGCGCACACCGGCGACGTCATCGAGAACGACTACTACGACCCGCTCGCCAAGAATCCGGACGGCACGCTGCAGCGCCCGGGCCTGAACGAGGAGGTCGACAAGGAGCTCGCGGCCGCGTCGGGCTACCAGAAGATCCTCGACGACAAGGGCGTCGTCAACCAGGTCATCGCCGGTAACCACGACAACCAGCTGGGCGCCGAGACCGGACCGAACTCCCGGTTCAGCAAGACGTTCAGCGCCGACCGGTACCACCAGGTGGCGAAGTCGTGGCCCGCCGGAACCGAGTACCACGCGTGGGACGAGCAGATCAACGCCGACGGCACCGTGACGCCCGGCAAGGACAACCAGAACAACTATGTCCTGTTCTCCGCCGGCGGCCTGGACTTCGTCGCGGTCGGACTGTCGTACGGCGTCACGCCGCAGGAGGCCAAGTGGGCCGACTCGATCTTCAAGCGGTACAAGGACCGTAACGGGATCCTGCTGTCGCACGACTACCTTAAGCCGTCGACCAACCCCGACGGTCGTGGCGCGGCTCTGTCCGCCCCGGATGGCTCACCGCTGTACAAGCAGGTCGTGGAGGCCAACCCGAACGTCTTCCTGGTCCTCGCCGGCCACGAGCACGGCGTGGGCACCAACGTCAAGTCGAACGTCGGCGCGACCGTGACCCACGACGTCGTCGAACTGCTGGCCGACTACCAGTTCTACACGGTGTCGGCCGGTGAACTGTGGCCCAAGCTGGTCGACACAGGCGGCAACATCGACCTCAACGGCGACGGTACCCCGGACCACAAGGCAGGCGACCGCCTCCAGTTCGGCGCGAGCTTCCTGCGCCTGCTGCAGTTCGACGTCAAACGCTCCGTGGTGCACATTGACACGTACTCGCCGTTCCTCGACAACTACGGGGCGACCGAGTACGACATCCGCGCCGACGGCAGCCAGACCAAGCCGCGGTACAACGGCGCGGAGGACAACCTGACGCTGCCGGTCGACCTCACCAGCCGCAAGACCTCCTTCTCCACCGACTCGCTGGCCGCGTACGTGCCGGCCGGCACCATCGGTACGGACAAGGTGACGGCGAACGGGACGGCCACGGTGACCTGGTCCGGGCTCGCACCGGGCACGTCGTACGGCTGGATCGTCGAGGCGAAGAGTGCCGACGGCGGCGTGGCGGTGGCGCAGCCGACCGTCTTCCGCACTCCCAAGGGCGAGCCGACCGTGACGGCGACGTCCACGCCGACCGACTGGGGCACGGCGGCGACGGTGACCGTCAAGGTCGCCGCGGGCAGTGTGCCGGCGACGGGCACTGTGGAACTGCGTGAGGGAACCGCGGTACGCGGTTCGGCCACGCTGGCCGACGGCAGCGCGACCTTCCCGCTCCCGGCGGGCCTGGCGGCCGGCAGCCACGCGCTGACCGCGTCGTACTCGGGGAGCGACTCCCTCAAGCCGGCCCAGGGCAGCGTCACGGTGACGGTGAACCTGCCGCCGGCGTGGAACTCGTCGACCCAGTACAAGGTCGGCGCCAAGGTCAGCTACCAGGGCAAGCCGTACCTCTCCGCCTGGACGAGCAAGAACCAGAAGCCGGGCGACCCGAACGGCGCGTGGCAGGAGCTGGCCATGACCGAGGACGGCGCCACGATGTGGACGGCGTCGCGGATTTTCAACGCCGGTGACGTCGTGGTCTACCAGGACAAGACGTTCCGGGCCCGCTGGTACACCCGCAACCAGGCGCCCGGTGACCCCAACGGCGCCTGGGAGGAGATCGCGCCGCCGGGGCCGGACAACAGCCCGGCGGCCTGGACACCGACCACGGTGTACAACAAGGGCGACCGGGTGACGTACCAGGGCCACGGGTACGAGGCCAAGTGGTACAGCCGCAACCAGGCACCGGGTGACCCCAACGGGCCCTGGAAGTTGATCAGCTAGCGGTACCACCGGCACCGGCCGGGACCACACGGTCCCGGCCGGTGTCGTTTCCCGCCGGCGGAAGCGGCACCTGGCGCGGAATCACCGGATGGGACTCCGGACGTACCCGAACGTCAGGCCGATCGGTTACCCGGTGAGAACCGCTACGCGGTGTGGCGGAGCTCCTCGCGGACAGTGGCCTTCGCGAACCGTTCAATCAGCCAGGTACCAGCGGCCAGGGCAGCGGCTACCGGCCACTCGACCACCCCCAGGACTGCGGCACCGACCAGGCCGCCCAGCCAGAGGACATGGGCGAGGCCCGGCCGGCCGGTGCGCGGCAGGGACAGTGGGATGCGGGCACCGATGACGGGAAGTCTGATTCCCCGGCCTCCGTTCGGGCCGGGCGCTGACGCGATCTTCTCCTTCTCGGCTGGCCGTTCCCGTGACGGTACGGGCTGCGGAGGTGGCTGCTGGGGTGCCGACGCGCTGCCTCGGCGGCCTTCGATGTCCTGCTGGAGAGTCGGTTCCGTCGTGGATTCCGGTTCACGACGTGTCGCCGGTTGGCGCTTCTGGGCCGCGGCACGCTGCCGGGTGGGTGCCGCCGTGCGCTTGCGGGCGGTTCGGGCGCCCGGCGTCGTGGTCTGTGTGGTCATCGCTTCTCCTCCCCGCACCGAGTTCGGCTCGGCGTGTGTCTGCGATGGATGGTTCCGCCGGTCGTCGCCGGTCACCGGCTGTGTGGCTGGGGTCTGCTGCGGTGGGTGTCGGTGAGGTCGGCCGGGACCGCGTCGGGCACCAGCGCCGGCTTGTCCGCACCGTGGAACACCAGCTTGGCGTGCTCGATGTCGGTCGGGTCGCCCTCGCAGTCGACGAGGACGATCTGGCCGGGCCGCAGCTCGCCCCACAGGATCCGCTCGGACAGGTTGTCCTCGATCTCGCGCTGGATCGTCCGGCGCAGCGGCCGGGCGCCCAGCACCGGGTCGTAACCCTTCTTCGCGAGGAGCCGCTTGGCGTTGTCGGTCAACTCCAG
>NZ_JBLYUB010000033.1:0-73995 GCF_049999945.1 Planosporangium spinosum
GGGGCTCCGGGGGGGCTCCGCCCCCGCCGCCCGGGGCGGGCCCCACCACGATCCGGAGCTCAGGAGCGGGCCACCCGGTACAGCACGGTGCCGTGCGACGGGACCGAGGCGCGGATCGTGCCGCTCGTGGTCCGGCTCGACGTGCTCCACAGGTCCTTGAGCGTGTACGACGACGAGCCGCCCAACCCGATCTCGGCCGCGCTGGTGCTGATCGTCGTGCCTGAGTCGGACTCGTTGAACAGGGCGACCGCCCGGTCGCCGTTCGCCAGTTGCTTGCTGTACACGGCCAGGCCGTTCGTCCGCTTCACGAGGACGCCCTGCTTGCCGAGGCTGTCCTGGTCGACGGCGACCACGTCGCGGTTGGTCAGGATCGTGTACGTGGCGGGCGACGCCTTGCGCAGGTCGGTTCCGATCAGCAGTGGTGCCGCCATGACGGCCCACAGGCTGAAGTGTGACCGGTACTCGGTGTCGGTGAGCTTGCCGTTGCCGACCTCGAGCATGTCCGGGTCGTTCCAGTGTCCCGGGCCGGCGTACTGTGCCAGCTTCTCGTTGGCGTGCAGGATGCTGATGATCTTCGACCAGTTGTCGCTGATGTCGCCGGTGGTCCGCCACAGGTTGCCGACGTCGGCGCCCCACGTCCAGACCTTCGGGTCGGTGCGGCCCCACTCGCAGATGCTGTACACGATCGGGCGGCCGGTCGCCTTGAGCGCGTCGCGCATCGCCGTGTACCGCGTCCGTGCGTCGACGCCCTGGTTGTTGCAGTTGTCGTACTTGAGGTAGTCGACGCCCCAGGACGCGAACAGGGCGGCGTCCTGCTTCTCGTGGCCGAGCCCGCCGGGGAAGCCGCCCGTACCGTTGCAGGTCTTCGTGCCGGCGCTGGTGTAGATACCGAACTTGAGACCCTTGCCGTGTACGTAGTCGGCGACCGCCTTGATGCCGTTCGGGAACCGGGTCCGGTCGGGTACCAGGTTGCCGTCCGGGTCGCGGGCCGGCTCGGCCCAGCAGTCGTCGATGTTGACGTAGCGGTACCCGGCGTCCCGCAGGCCCTTCGAGACGAACAGGTCGGCGATGCCCTTGATCATCGCCTCGTTGAAGTCGGACCGGCAGCCGGTGGAGTTCCAGTTGTTGAAGCCCATCGGGGGCGTCCGTGCCAGGCCGTTTTCCAGGGCGGCGGCCGGGGGAGCGTCGAGGGTGGCGGCGACGGCGGCGCCGGCCAGGGCGAGGCCCACGGCGGCGAGTGCCGATCCGAGCTTGCGGGGTCTGTGCACGCTGTGCCTCCTAGGGAAGTCGCGGCGGACGTGCGGAGTGGTCGCGCGTCCGGCGAAGCGGTGGCGGACGCGCCCGCGGACGTCATGCCGGACGCACCTCCGGCAGTCGCTGAGGGTGCGTCGCGCCGGTGCGGTACTCCTGGCAATGGGCGGGCGTGGGAACGGCGCGACCGGTCGGAGTGCGGGGAGCGCCCTTAGGCATTGACGCTTGTAATT
This sequence comes from Planosporangium spinosum, assembly GCF_049999945.1. Lineage (NCBI taxonomy): Bacteria > Bacillati > Actinomycetota > Actinomycetes > Micromonosporales > Micromonosporaceae > Planosporangium > Planosporangium spinosum. The sequence goes on from NZ_JBLYUB010000033.1 coordinate 1,485, forward strand.
TTCTTAGAAAGGTAGGATGTTTAATGGGTGCGCGTCAATGGCGTTTCCCGGCCGGGCCGGCCCTCGGGCGACCTTCAGCCGGTCCGGCGTGACCACTGTCGGTCGGTCCTGCGAGCCGGCACTCAGTCGGCCCGGTGCGCCGACTCCAGGCGCCGTACCGACTGCCGGATGTGCTTGCGGAGCAGGCGTTCGGCGGTCTCCCCGGCGCCGGACTCGACGGCCCGGAGGATCTCCGCGTGCTCGTCGTACTCGGCCTGCCAGGTGCGCCAGCGCTCCCACAGGAGGGCGACCGCGCCGAGCGCGGCCAGTTCCTGGAGCGCGTCGAGCTGGCCGACGACGATCTCGTTGCCGCAGTGGGCGTACAGCGCGCGGTGGAACCGCCGGTTGGCCAGGCTGAGCTGGACGTGGTCGGGCTCGGGCGGGTGGCGGCGCGCCTCGTCGAGCGCCGCGCGGGCGGCGCTGACGGCCGCGGGTGCGCCTGTGTCGCGTACCGTCCGGGCCGCCGCCCACGGCTCCAGCAGCAGGCGCACCTCGTACGTCCGGCGGACGTCCTCGACGCCGACCGCGCGCACCACGGCGCCCCGGTTGGGGGTGACCGTCACCAGGCCGGTCGCCGCGAGGGTGATCAGCGCCTCCCGTACCGGCGTCTTCGACACCCCGAGCTGTTCGGCGATCCGGCGTTCGACGAGCGTCTCGCCGGGGGCGAGGCGGCCGCCGAGGATCGCCTCCCGTAGAGCGTCGACGACCAGGTCCGACGTCGTGGTCGAGCGGGGCAGTGGTGGCAGGACAGGTGGCATCGAATTCCGTCCAACGGAAAGGCTTCCCGCGATACTGGTATACCAGCGGCTTGGGTGCGAATGTACACCTGCCGCGATTTCATCGGATGTCTATCCGTCGATGAATTCGGTGGCGGTACGACGGGCGCCGTCCGCGGCGGGGGAGCGGACGGCCACGCCACGCGAAGGAGACCGACGTGGACATCCGGCATGCCACGCACCCGGACGAGCTGCGGGCCGGTGGCGCCCGCGAGGCTGAGATCCAGGCGCGCATCCCGGCCGGCCGGTGGGCCGAGTCCGCGGACATCGCGGGCCCGGTGGTGTTCCCGGCATCGGCGGCCGCGGATTACGTACACGGTCATGTACTCGTGGTGGATGGTGGGTGGATGGCGAGATGAACAGAACCGGGTCGCCCTCGGCGATCGCGAAGGTGGTGGCGGTGGCGGAGGCGCTCACCGAACACCGGCGGCTGTCCCGGATCGCGCAGGTCACCGGGCTGCCGATCTCGACGGTGCACCGGATCCTCCAGGAGCTGGTGTCGCAGGGATGGGTACGCGAGGGCGAGGAGCGCGACTACATGCTCGGCCCCGGCCTGCTCCGGCTCGCCGGCCGCGCCGCCGACGACTCCGACCTCGCCCGGGCGGCCCGCCCGGCACTGCGCGCGCTGGGGGAGCGCAGCGGGTACACCGTCCACTTCGGAGTACGTCAGGGCGACGAGGCGGTGTACGTGGACAAGCTCGAAGGGCGCGGCGCGTACGGGATGCGCTCGCGCATCGGTGCCATGCTGCCCCTGCACTGCACCGCCATCGGCAAGGCGATCCTCGCGGCGCTGCCGGAGGAGGACGTGCGTCTGATCGCCGCCCGTACCGGCCTGCCCCGGCGGATGCCACGCACGTTGACGGCGACGGACGCGCTGCTGGCCAACCTCGCCACCGTTCGCGCCCGGGGCTGGGCGCTCGACGACGAGGAGAACGCGACCCGGGTGCGCTGCGTCGGGGCGGTCGTCATCGACCATCGCGGGGAGCCGATCGGCGCGGTCAGCGTCTCCGGACTCAGTGTCGACCTGGGCCGCGTACAGGTCGCCCGGCTGGCTCCGATGGTGGTCCGTACCGCTCGCGAGGTGTCCGCGGCGCTCGGTGCGCGTGGCCTGAGCGGCGTGCGTCCCGCCTGACCGGGTGTCGGCCGGGCCGCGCAGCGCCCACCGGGCGTCCCTGATCCGCCGGGTACCCCTGCCGATCGACCCGCGTCTTTGGTATACCAGATACCACGCGTTGAACAGGAGTGGCTGATGTCCCACCACCAACAGGTCAGGCGGGCGCTGGAGTCCGTCGTCGCGATCACCGTCACGCCCTTCGACGAAGCCGGCGCGGTGGACGTCGACGCGTACGCGAAGGTGCTCACCCGATACGTCGACGCCGGTGTCGAGACGGTCACCCCCAACGGCAACACCAGCGAGTTCTACTCGCTCGACCCCGACGAGCTGACCCTGGGCCTGCGGATCACCACGGCCGCCGTGGCCGACCGGGCGACGGTCGTCGCCGGCGTGGGGTACGACGTCGCGCGCGCCGTACGGATGGCGCGGGAGGCCGCCGACGCCGGCGCGCACGCCGTCATGGTGCACCAGCCGGTGCACCCGTACCAGTCGACCGAGGGGTGGGTCGCCTACCACCACGCGATCGCCGAGGCCGTGCCCGACCTGGGGGTGGTGCCGTACGTGCGCAGCCCGCTGGTCACCGCCGGCGCGTTCGTCGCCCTCGCCGACGCGTGCCCCAACGTGGTCGGCGTCAAGTACGCCGTGCCCGACCCGCTCGCGCTGCCGGGGCTGGTCGCGGCGGTCGGTGCCGGCCGGCTGGTGTGGGTGTGCGGGCTGGCCGAGACGTGGGCGCCGTACTTCTGGCTCGGCGGCGCGCGTGGCTTCACCTCCGGTCTGGTCAACGTCGCACCGCAACCGTCACTGGACCTGCTGGCGCACCTGCGCGCTGGTGAGTACGAGGCGGCGATGGCGGTGTGGGCACGGCTCAAGCCGTTCGAGGACCTGCGCGCCCGCAACGGGAACGCGGCCAACGTGTCGGCGGTCAAGGAGGCGCTGGCCCAGCTCGGGCTGTGCCGGCGGGCGGTACGGCCGCCGATCGGCGAGGTCTCGGCGGCGGAGCGCGACGAGGTGGCCGCGTTCCTCGCCGCTCTTTAGCGCCCCGGATCCTGGACACGTGTGCCGCCTATGGCCGGCGCGCGTGTCCAGGATCGTGGAGGGGACGGGCTAGCGTGCCAGCTGTTCGTTCATGATGAGGAACGCGCCCAGGCCGTGCAGGTCGTTGGTCTTGCGCGGGCGGGCCAGGTAGTACGCCTGGTCGCCGACGTTGGTGCCGATGCAGATCTCGCGGACGTCACCGGTCGACGACACCCGGGCGAGCACACCCCGGTACCCCTTGTCGGCCACCGGCCGGTAACTCGCGTCGACGTAGCCCCGCTGTACCGCACGCGAGATCGTGTACGTGTACATGCTCGAGCAGGACGTCTCGGTGAAGTTGCCGGACAGGCCCGCCTCGGGCACGAGTTGGAACCAGCGCCCGCTGGCCGGGTCCTGGTACTTCTTGAACGCCGCGACGAGGGTGCGGATGTGGTCGACGAGGTCGGCGCGACCGGGCTGGTTCGCCGGTACGATCTCGAGCGCCTCGATGGTGGCCATGCTGTACCAGCCGATCGCGCGGCACCACGACTCCGGTGCCTGTCCGGTCGTCTTGTTCGCCCACGACTGGGACCTCGACTCGTCGTACGCGTGCCGCAGCAGCCCGGTCTTCGGGTCGTACAGGTGCGACCAGTAGATGTTCAGATTGCGTACGGTCTCGGCATTGGCGTAGTCGGCCTCGCCCACGACCTGGCCGTAGTGCAGCAGGAACGGCAGCACCATGTACACCCCGTCGGCCCAGAGTTGGTTCTGCCGGCTGGTGGCGTGCCAGAAGGCGCCGGGGTTGCCGTCGTTTCTCGTCCGTGGATAGGTCTTGAGGCGGTTGCGGATCTGCGTCGCCGCGGTCCGGTACTTCGTGGCGCCGGTCTCGGCGTACAGCGCGAGCAGCACGGTGCCGGACTGCATCGAGTCCAGGTTGTTGAAGCTGCGGGACATGTTTCCGCTCGAGTCGACGAAGCGGTCGGCCCACGCCCTCATGTACGACAGGTACTTCGGGTCGTGCGTGCGCTGGTAGACCAGGTACGTGCCGTACAGGAAGAGGCCCTGGGTGTAGCCCCAGCCGCCGAGTTCGGTCGGCGAGGCGCGATTCTCCTGGGCGTCGGCCACCAGCGTCGAGTAGTCGACCGCGGACGTCGACCCGTCGACAGAGGCGGTGGCAGTGGTGGCGGCGGCGACCACCAGGGCCAGGGTCAGGGTGGCGGTGGGCAGCGCCCGCCCGGCCATCCATCGGAGGTTTAACGACATCGGTACGCGCTCCTTTCCGGCGTTGCCGGTGGTGGCGGAGGGGCTGGACGTCCGTAGTGGACGGACCGGCGACGAACGGTCTATCGGCTGGTCAACCGCCCCGGCGTCGCTCGTGTGCGGCTTCTCCGCCAGGTGGTAGAGGAGATGCCCGTACCTTGACGGGGCATCGAAGTGATCCTATGTTTTCTGGCAAGTTTCTGAACAGGTCCGCCGGCACGTTCTCCCGCCTGACGGGCGACATACCGCCACCGGCGACGCCGACGTCACGGTGACACCCATACCTGCCGGTGCCCGGCGACACCCCGTGCCGGCCGGTGCACCCGGTACGACCGGAAAGAGGCAGCTACATGGCGAGACTCAGAGCAACGGGTACCCGGTGGCGCCGCGCCGCCACGGGTGCCGTGGTGGCCGCCGTCGCCACCCTCGTCGCGATGGCGGGTGCCGTGCCGGCGCACGCCGACGTCGTCAACCCCCGGCAGACCTGGCTGCGCAACGCCACCGGCGGCCTGTTCCTGCACTGGGGCATGCGCACGTCCCCCGGCTACACGAGCTGTACGGCCTGGGAGAACGCGGTCACCAGCGGAGGCTGGAGCGCGGACTACTGGGTACGGGAGGCGCAGAAGCTGCACACCCAGTACATCGTGCTCGCCACGATGCACAGCCGGCTCGGGTACGCGCGGCCGTACCCGTCGAAGATCCCCGGCTCCTGCGCGACCAGGCGCGACTTCCTCGGCGAACTGATCGCCGCGGCCAAGGCCAAGGGGCTGAAGGTCGTCTACTACCAGACCGACGACCCGCAGTGGCACGACGAGGGCGGCCACGAGTGGCTCGACTCGGCCGCCTACTCGACGTACGCCGGGCACACCGTGGACCTGACCACCCGGCCCGGCTTCGGGGAATTCAGCTACAAACTGTTCTTCGAGATGATGAGCCGGTACCCCGACCTCGCCGGCTTCTGGATCGACAACGACAACGCGTACTGGGAGGACCACAACCTCTACCAGCAGATCCATCAGCAGCGCCCGGACATGTTGCTGACCAACAACAACGAGGACACGCCCGAGATGGACGTCGTCAGCAACGAGCAGAAGACCGGCATGACCCCGGCCTACGACTACCCGCAGGCGGTGTGGACGGCGCAGCCGCGCATCGTCGAGGCCGACTACAAGCTGCCCAGCAGCGGCGCGTGGTGGTACAGCGGCAGCGACTCCAGCGTCGACTACACGCTCACGCTCGGCCGGTTCGTCATGAACGCCGGCTCGTCGATCAAGTCGCTGGAGGACGAGCAGGCGATGGTGAACGGGAAGTTCCCGTCCAAACAGGTGGCATTCAACAACTTCGCCGACACCTACCTCGGCGCGATCTGGGAGTCGCTCGGCGGCACCGAGGGCGGCGGCTTCCTGCACGGCGGCATGCCGGGCGGCTTCTGGAACGACGGCGCGCACGGCGCGACCACGATCAGCCGGAGCAACCCGAACCTCCAGTACATCCACGTCGTCACCCGGCCCAGCGGCAGCGTGCTGAAGGTCCGCGACGCCGGGTACCACGTCACGAAGGTGACCGACCTGCGCACCGGGGCGGCCCGCACGTTCAGTCAGGCGAACGGTGTACTGACGATCAACAACAGCAGCTGGGACTCCTACGACACGGTGTTCAAGGTCGAGACGACCGCCGGCCGGGTGGGCGTGTACTCCGGCGTCAAGGCGTCGGCGTCCACGGGTACCGCCGCCAACCTCGTCGACGGCGACTACGCGAAGTACTGGTCCAACAACAAGACCGTGCCGGCGACCGTGACGCTGGACCTGGGATCGGCGAAGCGGGTCGAGTACCTGGGCATCAACCAGCATGAGGACTCGGTCAGCTACGAGCGCTCCTCGACCGAGCAGTCGGCCCGCATCAAGGGCTACTCGGTCGCGGTCAGCACGAACGGCAGCAGCTGGACGACCGTGAAGAGCGGCACGCTGCCGAGCCACCGGGGCGCCCAGTTCATCGACCTCAACGTGGCGTCGGCCCGGTACGTCCGGCTGACGATGAACGGCACCTGGGCCACGGCCGGCAACTCGAAGAACCGGATCGGTATCGATGAGCTGTGGGTCGCCGGCGGCTACGCCTGATCCCACCTGCCGCGATCTTGGACACGTGTGCCGCCTATCGCCGGCACGCGTGTCCAAAATCGCAGGTAGCGTGTGCCGGGTGCGCCCCGATGAGCTACTCGCGTTAGACCGCGCCCACGTGTGGCACCCCTACGGGCCCATGCCGGGCCAGACCGATCCGCTGGTCGTCGAGTCGGCGGCCGGCGTCCGGCTGCGGCTGGCCGAGCCGTTCGAGGGGCACCGGGAACTGGTCGACGGGATGTCGTCGTGGTGGGCGGCGATCCACGGGTACGCCCACCCGGTGCTCGACGCCGCCGTCCGCGACCAGCTCGGCCGGATGAGCCACGTCATGTTCGGCGGGCTCACCCACTCCCCGGCGGTACGGCTCGCGACCCGGCTGGTCGATCTCACCCCGGCCGGCCTGGAGCACGTGTTCTTCTCCGACTCCGGCTCGGTCGCCGTCGAGGTGGCCGTGAAGATGTGCCTGCAGTACTGGCGGTCACTGGGTCGACCGGACAAGCGCCGGCTGCTCACCTGGCGCGGCGGCTACCACGGCGACACGTTCCACCCCATGTCGGTCTGCGACCCGGACGGCGGCATGCACCACCTCTGGTCGGGCATCCTGCCCCGCCAGGTCTTCGCCGACGCGCCGCCGGTCGCGTTCGACTCCGCGTACGCCCGGCAGCTGGCCGACCTGATCGCGGCGCACGCCGACGAACTCGCCGCGGTCATCGTGGAGCCGGTGGTGCAGGGTGCCGGGGGGATGCGCTTCCACGCGCCGGAGTACCTGCGGGTGCTGCGGGAAGCCACCGCCGCCCACGGCGTCCTGCTCGTCTTCGACGAGATCGCCACCGGGTTCGGCCGGACCGGCGAGCTGTTCGCCGCCGACCACGCCGGGGTGAGCCCGGACGTGATGTGCGTGGGCAAGGCGATCTCCGGTGGGTACCTGTCGTTCGCGGCGACCCTGTGCTCGGCCGAGGTCGCCGACGGCATCTCACGCGGCAACGTACCGATGCTCGCGCACGGACCGACGTTCATGGGCAACCCGCTGGCCTGCGCGGTGGCGAACGCCTCCCTGGACCTGCTGGCCGACGGCGGCTGGCGGACCGACGTGAAGCGCATCGAGGCGGGCCTGCGCGCGGGGCTCGCACCCGCCGCCGAGGTACCCGGGGTCGCCGACGTACGGGTCCTCGGCGCGATCGGCGTCATCCAGCTCGACCACGACGTCGACGTCGCCGCGGCCACCCGCGCCGCCGGCGCGCGGGGCGTGTGGCTGCGCCCGTTCCGGGACCTGATCTACACGATGCCGCCGTACGTCACCGACGACACCGACGTCGCGCGGATCGCCGCCGCCATGACGGCCGCGGCGGCCGTCGGTTGATTCGTCCATCGTGGACTGACGGACCGGATTCGTCCAGGCTGGACAGACACTAACGATCTACGGATTGCGATATGGTCGGCACGAAGCTCGGCCGAATCACGGGGAGGAATCCGCATGCCTGTCCACACATCCACGCGGTCACACGACCGCGCCGAGCGCCGCCGTCCGCGGGCACTGCGCACCGCCGCCGCGGCGGGTGTCGCCACCGCTCTGCTCGTCGGCACGGTGCCGGGCACGGCGCACGCCGCCGTCGCCGACAGGCCCGTCCGGTTGCCGATCGGCACGGTCGCCGACGTGGCGGCCACCGGCAACCGGGTGTTCGTCAGCGGCGGCCGGACGTCGAACGATCTCGTCGTGACGAACGCGGCGGGCGGGGCGGCGCGGACCGTCAGCGGCCTGCCCGGCCCCACCGACCTGCTGCTCAGCACCGACCGCGCGACGCTGTACGTCGCGCTGCCCAACACCGGCGAGATCGCCGCGATCGACACGGCGACGCTGGCCCAGAAGGCGCGGTACCGGACCGGCGCGCCGTGCCCGTCGTCACTCGCGATCACCGGGACGTCGCTGTGGTTCGGGTACGGCTGTGGCCAGTGGGGCGGCGACATCGGCCGGGTCGACCTCGCCGCTATCCCGGCCACCGTCACCCTGGGCCTGGCCGGGGGCGACTTCTACGACTTCCCGCTGCTGGCCACGGCATCCGGCAACCAGAATGTGCTCTTCGCCGGCCAGCCCAGCCTGAGCCCCGGCTCGGTGAGCGTCTTCTCCACCACCGTCACCGACGGCAGGCTGCCGCTCGTCGGCCGGACCGACCACACGGCGGTCGGCAGCAACCTGCGCGACGTGGCCGCCACCGCCGACGGAGCGATGTTCTACACCGCGTCCGGCGCCCCGTACGAGGTGGTGGGCTTCGCCACCACCGACCTCACCCAGGCGCGGCGCCGGCTGCCGACCGTCGCGTACCCGAACGCCGTCGAGCTTTCCCCCGACGGGCAGTACCTGGCCGCCGGGTCGGACGCCTCGTACGACCCGGACGTGTTCCTGTTTCGCCAGGACGGGACGCCGGTCGCCACGGTCGAACTGAACGGCCCCCTGCTCGACCGGGCGCTGGTCTGGGCGCCGAACGGCAAGCGGCTGTACGCGGTGACCGGCGACCGGTACGCGTCGACGCCGCAGTCGGCGGTCCTGCACGTCATCGAACCGACCTGGGGCTGAGGCCCCACGCCCTGACCATGATCGTGGAGGGTTCTCCGTGTTCCGGCACGGAGAACCCTCCACGATCATGAGGGGTGCTACGGCTGCGGGCGGACCCGCAGGCCCTGCATCCCGCCGTCGACGGCGAGGGCCGTGCCGGTGGTCGACCCCGACAGCGGCGAGGCCAGGTACGCGATCGCGTGCGCGACCTCGTCCGCGGTGACCAGCCGGCCCATCGGCTGCCGGGCGTTGAGCGCGGCGCGCTCGGCCTCCGGGTCGGGAGCCTGGTCGAGTAGCCGCCCGACCCACGGCGTGTCGGCGGTGCCCGGGTTGACGCAGTTGACCCGGATACCCTCCCGCACGTGGTCGGTCGCCATGGCGAGGGTCAGTGCCAGCACGGCACCCTTGGACGCGCTGTAGACCGCCCGCTGCGGCAGGCCGGCGGTGGCCGCGATCGAGCAGGTGTTGACGACCGCGGCGGCCGGCGACCGGAGCAGGTGCGGCAGCGCCGCACGGGTGACGCGGGCCATGCCCACCACGTTCACGTCGAGTACCCGCAGCCACTCGGTGTCGCCGGCGTCGGCGACCGTGCCGATCGCGCCGATCCCGGCGTTGTTGACCACCACGTCGAGGCGGCCGAACCGGGTGACGACCGCGTCGACGGCGGCCCGTACCGCGGCGTCGTCGGTGACGTCGCAGGCGATACCGACCAGCGGGTCGGGTACGTCGTCGGGCTTGAGGTCCAGGCAGGCCACCCGCGCGCCGCGCGAGGCCAGCAGCCGCGCGGTGGCCAGTCCGATGCCGGACGCCCCGCCGGTGACGATCGCGACGAGGCCGTCAAAGTCCCTCATGCCGCCCCCTCGCTACGCTCGCTCATGCCGATCCCACCTCCGCCTCGGCGACGGACTGCCGCTGCCGGCCCAGGCCGTCGATCTCCATCTCGACCACGTCACCGGCGGCCAGGTACGGGAACCGGCCGGACAGGGCCACGCCCTGCGGCGTACCGGTGTTGATGACGTCGCCCGGATCGAGCACCATCACCTGCGACAGGTGCCACACCAGGTAGGCGACCGAGAAGATCATGTCGGCGGTGGTGGAGTCCTGCCGCACCTCGCCGTTGACCCACGAGCGCAGCCCGAGCCGCTGCGGGTCGGGTACCTCGTCCGGGGTCGCCAGCCACGGCCCGAGCGGGTGGAACGTCTCGCAGCACTTGCCTTTGGACCACTGCCCGCCCGACCGGTCGAGCTGGAGCTCCCGCTCGGACACGTCGTTGCCGATCGTGTACCCGGCGACGTGCGCCAGCGCGTCGTCCGGCGAGGCCAGGTAGCGGGCCCGCCGGCCGATCACCACGGCCAGTTCGACCTCCCAGTCGGTCCGCGTGCTGCCCGGCGGGAGGAGCACGTCGTCGTACGGGCCGACGACCGTGTTGGGGTGCTTGAGGAACACGATCGGGGTGCTCGGCGGGGCGGCGCCGGACTCGGCGGCGTGCGCGGCGTAGTTCTGGCCGATGCAGATCACCGCGCCGGGCCGGGCGACCGGCGGACCCACGCGCAGCCCGGCGGGGTCGAGGACGGGCAGCCGGCCGGTGTCCAGCGCCTCCCGGACCCGGTCGACGCCGCCGCCGGCCAGGAACGCGCCGTCGACGTCGGCGGTGAGCGGGGTCAGGTCGTACCCGCCCCCGTCCGCGGTGCGCACCGCCGGGCGTTCCGCGCCGGCCGGGCCGAGGCGCATGAGAAACACGTCAGTCCTCCTCGCTGGTGGTCCGCTGTGGACGGCCGGATCCGGCCGTCGTCCACTCCGGACCGTCCGGGTAGCGGAACCGGTGCAGGGTCTCCGGCCGGATCTTCGCGCTGAACCCCGGCGCGGTCGGTGCCCGGTACCGCCCGCCACGCACCACCACCGGGTCGACGAAGTGTTCGTGCAGGTGGTCGACGTACTCGATGACCCGGCCGGCCAGCGTGCCGGAGACCGCGATGAAGTCGAACATGGCCAGGTGCTGCACGAGTTCGCACAGGCCCACCCCACCGGCGTGCGGGCACACCGGTACCCCGAACTTGGCCGCCAGCAGCAGGATCGCGATGTTCTCGTTGACCCCGCCGACGCGGGCGGCGTCGATCTGCACCACGTCGATCGCGCCGGCCTGGAGCAGTTGCTTGAACACCACGCGGTTGGGCACGTGCTCGCCGGTGGCGACCCGTACCGGCGCCAGCGCCCGACGGATCGCGGCGTGCCCGAGCACGTCGTCGGGGGAGGTGGGCTCCTCGATCCAGTACGGGTCGAACTCGCGCAGCCGCTCCACCCACCGGACCGCCTCGGCGACGTCCCAGCGCTGGTTGGCGTCGATCGCCACCCGGATTTCCGGACCGACCGCCTGCCGGGCGATCCGCATCCGGCGGACGTCGTCGTCGAGGTCCGCGCCGACCTTCAGCTTGATCTGGGTGAACCCGTCCGCGACCGCTTCCTTGGCCAGCCGCGCGACCTTGTCGTCGTCGTAGCCGAGCCAGCCCGGTGACGTGGTGTACGCCGGGTATCCCGCCTCCCGCAGCAGCGCCTCGCGCCCGGCGCGGCCGGGCTCGGCGCGGCGCAGCAACGCCAGCGCCTCGTCCGGGGTGAGCGCGTCGCTGAGGTACCGCCAGTCGACCAGGTCGACGATCCGCTCCGGCGCCATGTCGGCCAGCAGCTTCCAGACCGGCTGGCCGGCGCGCCGGGCGGCGAGGTCCCAGGCGGCGTTCACCACGGCGCCGATCGCCATGTGCATGACGCCCTTCTCCGGGCCCAGCCAGCGCAGCTGCGAATCCGAGACCAGCTCGCGGTAGAGGCCACCCAGGTCGGCGCAGAGCGCGTCGACGTCGCGGCCAAGCAGGTACGGCGTGAGCGCCCGGACCCCGGCGGCCTGCACGTCGTTGCCCCGGCCGATGGTGAATGCGAAGCCGTACCCGTCGGGGCCGGTGTCGGTGCGCAGGACGACGTAGGCCGCCGAGTAGTCGGGGTCGGGGTTCATCGCGTCCGAGCCGTCGAGTTGGCGCGAGGTCGGGAAGCGGAGGTCGACGACGTCGACGGCGACGATCCGTGCCATGGGGACCTCCTGCTCGCAGCGCGCGGGAAAATCCTATAGGAATGTGGATCCTATAGGAACTTCTCAATGTCGTGCCCCGCCGGGGAACCGTCTAACCGAACGAGGCACGCAACCGGTCGCGCGCCCGTTCCAGGTGCTCGCGCATGGCCCGCTCCGCCGCCGAAGCGCCGCCCCGGATCACGGCCGCGGCGATCCGCTGGTGCTCGGCCAGCGTCTGGGTGCCGCCGCCGCCCGCCGAGTACAGCCGGAAGATGTGCAGGTGGCAATGGGTACGTTCGAGCGCGACCCGCAGTTGCCGGTTGCCGCTGAGCGCCGCGATGAGGCTGTGGAAGCGGCTGTCGTGGGCGGCGAGCGTCTTGTAGGCCTCGTACTCGTCTCCGAGTGGCGGCTCGGGGCAGGAAGCGATCTCCTGGGTGATGCGCGCGTGGGCGTCGCGGTCGGCCAGTTCGGCCGCCCGGCTCGCCGCCCAGGGCTCGACCAGCAGGCGGAACAGGAACAGGTCGTCCACTTCGGAGCGGGTCAGCAGGGGGGTGGCCGAGTAGCCGCGCAGCGGCTCCTTGGTGACCAGGCCGTCGGACTCCAGCCGGGCCAGGGCCTCCCGGATGGGCGTCTGGGACACGCCCAGCTGCCGCGCCAGGCCGTCGATGCTCACCCGGGCGCCGGGCGCGATGACGTGATCCATGACGAGCGCCTTGACCGCTTCGTACACGTCGTCGGCGAGCACCTGCCGCTGTGGGGGCCGGATTCCGGCCGGCCGAACGGACGAGGTGGAGGAGGCGGTGCGCGCCGGTGGCGGGTCACTCGTCATGGGCAGCTCCCGTACGGCGGTCGTGGCCGAATATCCTATATGGTCAACGGTCGAGGTGGCGCGCGAGCGGCCAGACGGCCTTCCGCCGGACGATTTTTGCCGCGCTCCGCATGGCCGTCATACCGGCCTCTATCGATAACATCATTCAGTTCGCCGGCGTACCGCCGGACGGACCCGGGCGACCGACGGCGTTGCGGTCGGCGCTCGTGCTGTCCCGGGCTCATCAGCGGCGAGGCGCGCAGACAAGGGAGATGGCGGCATGACGTCACGGGTGGACTCCCATCACCACATCTGGGACCTGTCGGTGCGCGACCAGGCGTGGCTGGACGGCGAACCGTTCACCCCGATCCGGCGTACCTTCACCGTCGACGACCTCGCCCCGCTCGCGCGCGCCACCAACGTCGACGCCACCGTGCTGGTGCAGACCGTCGCGGTGCCCGAGGAGACGCCCGAGCTGCTGCGGGCCGCCGTGGACCACGACCTCGTCGCCGCGGTGACCGGCTGGGTGGACCTGACCTCCCCGTCGGTCGCCGACGACCTCGCCGCCCTGCGTTCCTGCATCGGCGGCGCCTACCTGCGCGCGATCCGCCACTCCGTACAGGACGAGCCCGACCCGGACTGGCTGGACCGGCCCGACGTGCGGCGGGGACTGCGCGCCGTCGCCGAGGCCGGACTCGGGTACGAGCTGCTGGTCCGGCCACCCCAGCTACCGGCGGCACTGCGGGTCGTGGCCGAGGTGGAGCAGGTGGAGTTCGTCCTGGACCACTGCGCGAAGCCGTACGTTGCCGCCGGCGTCCTCGAGCCGTGGGCGACCCAGGTCCGGCAGCTGGCCACCCACGCGAACATCACCTGCAAGCTCTCCGGCCTGGTGACCGAGGCCCACTGGGACCGGTGGGGGCCGCGGACGCTGCGCCCGTACGTCGACGTGGTTGTCGAGGCGTTCGGGCCGCAGCGGCTGATGTTCGGCTCCGACTGGCCGGTCTGCCTGCTCGCCGGCTCGTACGGCCGCTGGGTGGAGACCGTCGACGAGCTGATCGCGCCGCTCGCCGAGGACGAGCGGACGGCCATCACCGGCGGCACGGCCCGCCGCTTCTACGGCATCCCGGAAGGGGGAGCGGATGCAGACCGTCGCGCTGCATACCCGGCTCAAGGCCGGTAGCGAGGAGGAGTACGAACGGATCCACCGGGTGATCCCGGCCGACCTGGATGCGGCGCTGCGCGCGGCCGGCGTCCGGGAGTGGCGCATCTGGCGGGACGGGCAGGATCTGTTCCACCTGGTGACCGTCTCCGACTACCGGGCGATGCGCCGGTTCCTGGCCGGGCACCCGGCGAACGTCGACTGGCAGGCGACGGTCGGGCCGCTGCACGACGTGCCCGACGACTACTCCGGCAACGACGACGGTATCCGGCTCGTCTGGGAGCTGCCGCCCTCCGCGCCCTCCGCACCCGCCGCGCCGTGATCCCGGCCGCGGCCGGGACCGGGTGAACGTCGCGGGGCCACCATCCCGCGACGCCCACCCGGGCGGCACCGGGTCAGCGGCTCCACCGCTGGTTGGCGCCGCCGTTGCAGGTCCAGAGCTCCACCAGCGTGCCGTTGGCGGTCGCGTTGCCCGTCACGTCGAGGCAGAGCCCGGACTGTACGCCGACGATCGTGCCGTCGGCGTTGACCCGCCACTGCTGGTTGGCGCCGGCGTTGCAGTCCCAGAGCGCCACCGGTGAGCCGGGCGCGGTCGCCTGGTTCAGCACGTCCAGGCACTTGGTGCCGTACACCTGGAGCGCGCCGTTCGACACCTGCGCCCACTGCTGGTTGGCGCCGCCGTTGCAGTCCCAGATCTCGACCTGGGTGCCGTTGGTCTGTACCTGGTTGGGTACGTCCAGGCAGCGGCCCGAGGCGGCGCTGACGAGCCGGCCGGACACCGGCGGGGGCGGACCGGCCACCGGCGTGACGCTGAGGTTGTCGAACTGGGCGGTCTCGCCCTGACTGGTGCCGAAGCCCACCTGGCCGACGCTCCAACTCGTGTCGGTGAGCGTGGCGACCGTCGCGCCGTCGATCCGTGCGGTGATCGTCGCGCCGGAGAACGTGAGCGAGAGGTTGTGCCACGAGTTGGTACCGAGCGCCGCCACGCTGCCGCTGCGCAGCGGCGTCATCGCGGTGTTGACGTCGTTGCGGAACACCGTCCAGCCGCCGGTGTCGCTGACGCGCAGGTAGTACGCGTTCAGCCCGGCCGGGCCGAAGCTGTGCTGGGTGCCGGCCCGGCCGATGAGCTCGACGTACCCGGCCTGCTCCAGCAGCACGTCCGACGACACCGCGTAGTTCGACCAGCCGATGTCGCCGAGCAGCGCGTACGGGTCGCTCAGGTCGTCCCAGGTGATCGGGGCGCGCGGCGACATCTGGCGTACGCAGCGACCGCCCCGGCCGGCACCGCACCCGGTGACCTCGAAGGCGCCCTGCATGTCGGCGAGGTACCTAGCCTCCCGGCCGGTGGCGTAGGAGTCGTAGGTGTCGGTGTACGGCAGCGGGAACGACCCGGCGGCCGGGCCCGCCGCGCCGCCCTTGCCCTGGCCCGTGGTGGTGCTGAGGGTGTACATGTAGCCGGGTTGCAGCGTCAGCGAGAAGCTGCCGCCCCGCAGGTCGGCCGGGTGGACGAAGTGGTCGGCGGCGTTGCCGGAGCCGACCTTCGTGGCCCAGACGTGTACGGTGCCGGTCGACAGCCCGCCGGTCACCGCGGCGGTGAAGGTCTGCGCCGCGGTCGCGTCCATGGTCTCGATGACCGTGCTGAAGTTGCCGTCGGCCGGTGACCGCAACGTCACGTAGCTGCCGTTCGACCGGTTGCCGCCGAGGTAGCCGGAGGCGGAGTCGAGGTAGCGCCACCCGGGCGCGGTGAACTGCGTGGTGTGCGCCATCACCCAGGCGTTCCGGCCGATCGAGTAGGCGCCCGACCACGGCTGTGCGGCCAGCGCCACGCCCATCGTCGGGAACGGGATGTTGGGTGTGACGGCCGCGATGACCGGCCAGTTGAGGTACGCGGTCATCCTGCCGTCGAGATAGCCGCGGTTGATGCCCCGGGCGAGCGCGACCGCGCCGGCGTTGTAGTCGTCGGAGCCGTTCTCGCTGGCCCAGATCGCCTTGCCGGAGGCGACCGCGTTGGCCGAGCTGGGGCAGGTGCTCTGGGAACCCCGGTAGCCGCAGACGTAGTGCGACCCGAGGACGTCGACGGCCGCGGCGAAGGCCGGGTCGCTCACGACGTCGTCGGCCGGCCGGAAGCTGGTGTCGTCGGCGATGATCTTCACCCCGCCATAGCCACGACCGTTCAACGTGGACTTCAGGTTCTGGTACCAGCCCTTGTCGTAGCCGCGCTCGTTCCAGCCGCCGAGGTAGTCGATGCTGAGCCCGTGGTTGGTACGGGCGCAGTCCAGCCAGCGTACGAGGTAGTTGACCATGTCGGTGGACCAGAAGGTGCCGTTGCCGATCCAGCCGGGTGCGCCCCAGGCGAGCCCGACGAGCCTGATGCCGGGGTTGCGGGCCTTCGCCTGCTCCATCAGCCACCACTCGTACCCGCGGTCGCAGTTGAGGTCGCCGGCGGTGTGCTGATGGCTCGGTTCGGCGCCGCTGGTGGAGTTGGTGTCGCCGCCGATCTCCACCTTGAGGATCTGCACGGCCGCGCCGTAGCCGGGCTTGAACAGGTAGTCGAGGATCTGGCCGCGCTGCGGTTCGGGATAGTCGATCAGCAGCCGGCTGTTGCCGCCGCCGCCGCTGATCGCGCCGACCCCGTCGAACGTACGGCCGGGGGCGGTGCCGTCGATGGTGACCGTGGTGGCCGTCGCCGCCACCCCGGTCCGGGCGGCGGCCGTCCCGGTCGCGGTTGCCGCCGCGGTCGTCGAGGTCGCTTTCGTGTCGGGCACGGCCGCCGCCGGTGTCGCTGCGGGAGGTACGGCGAAGGCCGCGGCCGCACAGAGCGCGCTCCATGACAGTGCGCGCTGGAGGGAAGCACGCTGAGCAAACATGACATAGTCAAACACGACCGGACGAGACCGCACAACAACAAGCATCGATGTATGGTCCGGTGCGAGGTTCCCCGTCGCGGATCTTGACGATTTCACCTACGGGAATAGTAGGTTATTGGCGATCGCGATGCCCCGCATGGCCGTAGGGTCAGTAGTGGTACCGGTCTTGAAGCGGCTCCTGTTCCGGCCGAGGAGGCCCCATGGCACTGTGGAAGCCCGACCCCAGTTTCTATCCGTCCCCGCGGCAGGCGGTCGCCGCGCCGCCCGAGAAGCTCGCGTACCTCGCCGCCTTCGACCGTTCGGAGCAGCGCCCCGACGCGATCGCCGTTCTCGACGTCGACCCCGACTCCGAGCGGTACGGGCAGGTCGTCGGCTGGACCGACATGCCGTACACCGGTGACGAGCTGCACCACTTCGGGTGGAACGCGTGCAGCAGCGCGCTGTGCCCGTACGCCCCGCACCCGCACGTCGAGCGGCGGTACCTGATCGTCCCGGGCCTGCGCTCGTCGCGCATCTACGTCATCGACACCAAGGCCGACCCGCGCCAGCCGGAGATCGTCAAGGTTCTGGAGCCCGAGGAGCTCGCCAAGCACGCCGGCTACTCCCGCCCGCACACCATCCACTGCGGGCCGGAGGGCATCTACGTGTCGGCGCTGGGCGGGGCGGGCGGCAACGACGGGCCGGGCGGGATCGCGCTGCTCGACCACACCTCGTTCGAGGTGCTCGGCCGGTGGGAGATCGACCGCGGGCCGCAGTACCTGGCGTACGACTTCTGGTGGCACCTCGGCCACGACACGCTCGTCACCAGCGAGTGGGGGACCCCGTCCATGGTCGAGGACGGGCTCGTCGGCGAGCTGCTGCTCGGCCGCAAGTACGGGCACGCCCTGCACTTCTTCGACCTCCGCAAGCGCCGTCACCAGCAGACCGTCGACCTGGGCGACCAGTACCAGATGGCGTTGGAGCTACGGCCGGCGCACGACCCGACCAAGGAGTACGGCTTCGCCAGCGTGGTCGTCAGCGTCGAGGACCTGTCCGCGTCGATCTGGGTGTGGCACCGCCAGGGCAAGGAGTGGGCCGCCACCAAGGTGATCGACATCCCCGCCGAGCCGGCCGACCCGGCGCTGCTGCCACCTGTCCTGCAGCCGTTCGGCGCGGTACCGCCGCTGGTCACCGACATCGACCTGACCGTCGACGACAAGACGCTGTACGTGTCCTGCTGGGGTACCGGTGAGCTGCTCCAGTACGACGTGACCGACCCGTTCAGGCCGGTGAAGACCGGTTCGGTGCGCATCGGCGGCATCGTCGGTCAGGTGCCGCACCCGGCCGCGCCGGACCAGCCGCTGCGCGGTGGACCGCAGATGGTCGAGATCAGCCGCGACGGCCGCCGGGTGTACGTCACCAACTCGCTGTACGGCGCCTGGGACGACCAGTTCTACCCCGACGGGGTGGGCGCCTGGGCGGCGAAGCTCGACGCCGACCCGAGCGGGGGCATCGCGCTGGACGAGCGCTTCTTCCCCCACGGTGACGACTTCCGGGGCCTGCGGGTGCACCAGGTGCGGCTACAGGGCGGCGACGCCTCCTCCGACTCGTACTGCTACCCGTGACCGGGTGGCAGTGGCTGGCGCTGGCCGGGTTGGGGGCGTTCCACGGGCTCAACCCGGGCATGGGCTGGCTGTTCGCGGTCGCGATCGGGTTCCAGGAGCGCAGCCGGGCAGCGCTGCTGCGCGCGTGTGCGCCGATCGCGGCCGGGCACGCGGCGTCGGTACTGGTCGTGGCGGGCCTGGTCGGCGTGTTCCAGTCGGTGCTGGCCACCCGGCTGGTCGCGATCGGCGGTGGCACCGTCCTGGTCGGGTTCGGCCTGTGGCGGGCGCTGTCCACACGGCACTTCCGGTGGGCCGGCATGCGGCTGTCCCCGGCCCAGCTCATGGCGTGGTCGTTCCTGATGTCGTCGATCCACGGCGCCGGGCTGATGTTGCTGCCGGTGCTGGTGGCTGGGCCGGCGCCGGCCGCGGGCCACCACCACCTCGCCGCGGCGGCCGGCGCGTCGCTGTGGACCGGCCTGGCCGCCACGGCCGTCCACACCGTGGCGATGGTGGGGGTCGCCGGAGTGGTGGCGCTCGTCGTGTACGAGGTCGTCGGCCTGGGAATCCTGCGTACCGCCTGGGTCAACCTGGACCGTGTCTGGGCGTACGCCCTGGTCGGCGCGGGCGTGGCGACGGTGGCGGCGGCCGTGGCCGCCTAGGCCCGCATCCTCTCCGGGGACACGTCCATCGATGGCGGTTGCTATCCTGCGCCGGCGCGGGGAGGGCGCGACTCGGGGGGATGTGGATCGCATGGATGAGTTCGCTGGCGGGCCGGACGGCGACCAGCCCCGGCGGATCGATCGCCGCCGGGACCTCGCCGTCTGGGTGGTGACGCCGCTGGTGACCCTTCTCCTCGGGCCGGTCATCGCGTTCTGCGTCTCGGGGGCGGCGCTCGGCGCGGCGCGGGGCACGCCGCCGTCGATCGACTGCACGAGCCACATCTACCGCGATGAGAACGTCAACCGCGGCCACATCCCCGACGGTAAGGGCGCCTACCGGATCCAGCGGGACTGCTATGGCGCGGAGACGTCGATCATCCGGCGCTATGCCGCCGCGTTCCTGGTCGGGTGGGTGCTGCTGTGGCTCCTGCCGTGGTGGCGAGGGCTGCGGCGGGTGAGGCTCCTCCTCGCGGTTGTGACGGTGCTGCCGCTGGTGCTGCTGCCGGTCCGCTTGTTCTTGGGGATGCCCGACGAGTGGTGAGGCCGTGACCGATGTTGCCGTAGGTCAGAGACCGCGCCGGCGGCGGATCGCGATGCCGACCATGCCGATGCCGACGAAGATCACCGACAGGATGCACAGCGCCTTGAGTAGCATGCCGCCACGGTAGCGGGCGGCATGCTGCCCGGGAGCGGGCGGCATGCTGCCCGGGGGCGCCGGCGATGGCGTCAGAACGCCCGGCGGTACTGGGCCGGCCAGCCCGGCTCGTCGCCCAGCTTCATCGCGGCCCGGCGCGGCCAGTACGGGTCGCGTAGCAGTTCGCGACCGAGCAGCACCAGGTCGGCGTGGCCGTCGGCGAGGATCTCCTCGGCCTGCTCCGGCTCGGTGATCAGCCCCACCGCGGCGGTGGGCACGCCGGCACCGGCCCGTACCCGGGAGGCGAGCGGCACCTGGTAGCCCGGGCCGACCGGGATGGTGGCCTGCGGCACCGCGCCGCCGGTCGAGCAGTCGATCAGGTCGGCCCCGGCCGCCTTCAACTCGCCGGCGAGCGCCACGCTGTCCTCGACGGTCCACCCGCCGTCGGTCCAGTCCGTGGCGGAGATCCGTACCAGTACCGGCACGTCGTCGCCGACGGCCGCGCGGATCGCCCACGTCACCTCGACCGGCAGCCGCATCCGGTTGGCCAGGCTGCCGCCGTAGCCGTCGGTGCGGTCGTTGACCAGCGGCGAGAGGAACTCGTGCAGCAGGTACCCGTGCCCGGCGTGCACCTCGACGGCGCGGAAGCCGGCGTCCACGGCGCGCGCCGCGCCGGCCGCGAACGCCTCCACCACTCCGGCGATGCCGGCGGCGTCCAGCGCGCGGGGCGTGCGGTACGTGAGGGTGAAGGGCGTCGTCGTGGGGCCGACCGGTTCCCAGCCGCCGTCGGTGTCGGGTACGCCGCCCTGCCCGAGCGCGAACGGCGGGTAGGTGGACGCCTTGAACCCGGCGTGCGCGAGCTGCATCGCGGGCACCGCGCCCTGGGCGCTGACGAACGCGGCGATCGGCCGCCACGCGTCGACGTGCCGGCCGGACCAGATCCCGGTGTCCTCGGGCGAGATGCGGCCCTCGGGGTTGACCGCGGTGGCCTCGGTGATGATCAACCCGGCGCCGCCGACGGCCCGGGAGCCGAGGTGCACGGCGTGCCACGACGTGGGCAGCCCGTCCTGGGCGGTGCAACTGTACTGGCACATCGGGGACATGCCGACGCGGTTGGGTAGCGTGACCGCCCGCAGTGGAAGCGGCTCGAACAGCAGGCTCATGCACTCATCCGTTCACTGGAGTGGCGGTACGTTCACAAGGTGACGGGAATCCCTATCTAATTTATAGGGAAACCAGGGTATGCTGGCCGTCATGGGTGCCCGATCGAAAGCAGCGCCCGGCCGGCACCGCGCGGCCGGCGGCCTGACGCACTGTCGCTGACCCCCGCCGTGCCCGCGACGCGGGGCGGAGCCGACACGTACGCGTTTTCCAGCCAGGCCGACCCTTTCGAAAGAGCAGACATGACCATCACTTTTACCCCTCGCCGTGCCGTTCACCCAGTGACGGGTCTCGCAGCCCTCGCCCGCCGGTACGCCGCCGACCCGGCGAGTTGGCCGGTCGCGCCGCGATTCACCGCCGACGACCG
Organism: Planosporangium spinosum; assembly: GCF_049999945.1. Lineage (NCBI taxonomy): Bacteria > Bacillati > Actinomycetota > Actinomycetes > Micromonosporales > Micromonosporaceae > Planosporangium > Planosporangium spinosum. The sequence continues at coordinate 22,649 of NZ_JBLYUB010000033.1, forward strand.
GTGGTACGCCCGGCTCGGCGGTGACCAGACTCACGAGGTGTGGCTTCTGACGTGGCTGCCCGGCCAGTCCACCGACCTGCACGACCACGGCGGGTCCGCCGGGGCGTTCACCGTCGTCAGCGGCGTGCTCACCGAGCAGGTTGTCCGGACCCTCCGTACCGGGCCGGTCACCCCGGTCGAGGTCACGCTGGCCGACGGGGCGGTACGGGCGTTCGGCGGCCGGCACATCCACCGGGTCGTCAACAACGGCACCGTCCCCGCCGTCAGCCTGCACGTCTACGCTCCGGCGCTGGGCGAGATGACCCGGTACCGCATCGAGGACGGCCGGTTGCGGGTCGCGGTGGTCGAGAAGGCCGGGGTCGACTGGTGACCGCCCGGCGCACCATCGACCAGATCCTCGCCGACGCCCGGGCGCGCCTGGACCGCCTCGAACCGGCCCAGGTGGCCGACGCCCAGCGCGACGGTGCCGTCGTCGTCGACATCCGGCCGATCGCCCAGCGGGTCGCCAGCGGTCAGATCCCGGGCGCCCTCGTGGTCGAGCGCAACGTCCTCGAATGGCGTTTCGACCCGGCCAGCGACGCCCGGCTGCCGGTGGCCGACCGGTACGACCTGCCCGTGATCGTGTACTGCCAGGAGGGTTACACCTCGTCGCTCGCCGCGGCGGCCCTGCAGGATCTCGGCCTGTTCCGGGCCACCGACCTGATCGGCGGCATCAGTGCCTGGCGGGCGGCCGGTCTTCCGGTCGAGCCGGCACCGGAGGCACCGGGAACGCCGGCACCGGAGGCACCGGGAACGCGGGCACCGGAGGCACCGTGACCAGGGCCTACGGTGGCGCCGCGAGCCGCCGCGCCGCCGACGTTCCGGCGGGGCCTGACGTCCCGGCCGGCGACGTCGACCCGGAACCGTCGACGCTTGTCGTCAATGTCCAGATCGCGGTGCCACGCGGCACCCCGTCGGCCGAGCGGGTGTTCGCCCTCGCCGACCGCCTGCACGCGTTCGCCGTCGGCGACGACGCCGCCGCGCGGGTCTCGACCACCGTCGCCCTCGTCGTCGACGAGACGGCCCCCGGCGTCGACCCGGACCTCCCGCCCGCGGCGCCGCAGCGGCCGATACCCGATCTCGTGCTTCTCGTCGACCGCAGGATCGCGCTGCTCGAAGGCCGGACGATGCGCCTGACCCGGCTGGAGTACGACCTGCTGTGCTACCTCGCAGACAATGCCGGCCGGGTGCTCACCCGGGGCCAACTGATGCGCCAGGTGTGGGGGTACCCGGTCGGCGTTGCCGGCCGTACGGTCGACGTCCACATCCGCCGACTGCGGGCGAAGCTCGGCGGTCGCGGTCCGGCCATCAGTACCGTCCGGGGCGTCGGGTACCGGCTGGACCGGCTCAACCGGGTCGCGGTGGTCCGCGCTGCCACCGGGGCGCGCACCGGCTGACCGGCGCCGGGGTGGTTCAGGGCGCCGGGGTGGCCCACGGGCCGGTCGGGATCCGCCAGGCCCGTGCCGGCGGCCGGGCGGCGGGCGGCCGCCGGTGCCACAACACCAGCAACCATGCGATGCCGACGGCCGACACGACCATCAACCCGGCCCAGTCCAGGAACGTGATCAGGTGGACCTGTGCCTCGGTCGGCTGCGGGATGTAGCCCCGGTCCAGCAGGCTGTACTGCCACGCCGTGCCGGTGAGCAGCAGTGTGAGCGTCACCGAGATCTGGTGCATCGAGTCCCACAGGGCGTGCAGGACGGCCACCCCCAGGTACGCCGCGAAGACGCGGTCGGACAGCAGGAAGTGGTCCCGGGTGCTCCGGGAGAACAGCACGCCGCCGAGGATCGCGGTCCACAGTCCGTGCCCGAGCGGGGTGAGCAGGCCGCGCAGCATCTCCGTCTGCACGACGTCCATCAGCGACAGGCCGCGCTCGGTGAACAGGGCGGTGAACGCGTACCCGGCCGACTCGAACGCGGCGAACCCGAACCCCACCGACGCGCCCAGGATCATGCCGTCGCGGACGGACTTGAGGTGCAGCTGCCGGGTGAGCCAGGCCAGCGCGACGAGCTTGACCCCCTCCTCGATCAACCCGACGCCGATGAACAGGCCGGGGGAGGGGTGCAGCAGGTACGACTCCAGCAGCGAGGCGGCCAGGACACCGAGGACTCCGCCGGTGACGAACGTGTTGAAGATCAGCTCGGTGGTGATCTCGCCGGTGTCGCGGCGCTCGAAAGCCCAGGCCACGAACGTGACCGGGACGAGGAAGCTGCCGAGCAGGACGAGGGTCGGTACCAGGTTCGGGTTGCCGGTCAGGAACGTGACCGCCACGGTGAGCAGCCACAGCGCGAGGCCGTAGAAGAGGATCCGGAGCCACGGTCGGGGCCTGCCGGCCGGCGGACCGCTGAGATCGGCCATGTTCCCTCCAGGGCTCATCGACGCGTGACTCGGTTACCCATTCGGGTGACGCCCAATCCGCGCCGGCTGAACCGTTGCCGGAGAGGCCGACCGGCAACGGAACCGTTGCCGGTCGGCCGACCGGTCAGTGCATGACGGCCGACTCCAGCGGGCCACGCAGGAAGAACAGGATGAACATGACCGCCACCACGTACATCAGCGGGTGCACCTGGCGGAACTTGCCGTTGACCACCTTCAGGAACACGTACGAGATGACCCCGGCGCCGATGCCGTTGGAGATCGAGTACGTGAACGGCATCAGCACGATGGTCAGGAACGCCGGGATCGCGATCTCGTAGTCCGACCAGTCGATGCTGCGGACGGACGTCATCATCAGGAAGCCGACCACAACGAGGGCGGTCGACGCCGCCTCGAACGGGACGACCGTCACCAGCGGCGCCAGGAACATCGCCAGCAGGAACAGACCACCGGTGACCAGGTTGGCGGCGCCCGTCCGGGCGCCCTCGGCGACACCGGCGGCGCTCTCGACGAACGAGGTGGCGCTGGACGAACTCGCCACGCCACCGGCGGCCGCGGCGATGCCGTCGACCAGGAGGATCTCCTTGGCCCGCGGCGGCGCGCCGTCCTCGCCGAGCATGTCACCCTCCTGGGCGACCGCGACCATCGTGCCCATCGTGTCGAAGAAGTCCGTCAGGATCAGCGTGAAGGCGAACATCAGCGCGACCAGCCAGCCGGCCCGGCTCCACGAGCCGAGCACGTCGAACTTGCCGAGCAGCGACAGGTCCGGCGTGAAGTCGAAGATCTTGTCCGCGCTCGGCAGCTTCGGGACGTTGAGGCTCCAGCCCTTCGGGTTGGGCTTGCCGTCGACGAACGACGGGCCGACCTTGGCGACCGCCTCGACGACGATCGCGATGACGGTCGAGACGACGATGCCGATCAGGATCGCGCCCTTGACCCGGCGGACCACCAGGAACAGCGTCAGCAGCAGGCCGAGGACGAAGACGAGCGCCGGCCAGCTGGCGAGCTTGCCGCCGATGCCGAGGTTCACCGGAGGTGAGGCGGTACCGCCGCGCACGAACCCGGCGTCGACGAAGCCGATCAGCGTCAGGAACAGGCCGATGCCGACCCCGATCGCGGTCTTGAGCTGGGTGGGTACCGACCGGAAGATGGCGGTGCGCAGTCCGGTCAGGACCAGGATCGAGATGACCACACCTTCGATCACCACCAGGCCCATCGCGTCGGCCCAGGTCATCTGCGGTGCGACCTCGTACGCGACGATCGCGTTCACGCCCAGGCCGGCGGCGAGCGCCAGCGGGAACCGGCCCACCACGCCCATCAGGATCGTCATGAGACCGGCGACGAGCGCGGTCGCCGCGGCCACCGCCGGCAGCGCCAGCTTCTTGCCGTCGCCGTCCACCGCGGCACCCAGGATCAGCGGGTTGAGCACCACGATGTAGGCCATCGTGAAGAAGGTCGCGAGACCGCCCCGCACCTCCCGGCTGACCGTCGAGCCGCGTTTGCTGATCTCGAAGAATCGGTCGAATCCGGTGCGAGGTGGGCTGGCGGGCTGCTGGCCGGGCGGGGCTGCCTGGTCGACGGTGTCCATACTGTTCCTAGCGTTTGATCATCCGGGGCTTTGCGCGCATAGTTTCAGGCCACCGGGCCGCTTGAAAAGCTCACGCCCTCGGCCGGACCCAACAGTAACCGACCCGAGACCTGCGAAATCTCGCTGTAACACGGGCGGCGGTCGTCTCCGGTGGCCGTTCCCGGTGATCGTTTCCGGTGGTCGTCTGCGGTGATCGTGTCCGGTGATCGTCGCCAGGCGCCGCGGGTCAGAGCACCCCGGCGGCGGCGCGGACCGACAGCCCGACACCGACCAGCATGACCAGGGCCGCGGTCAGGGTCGACGCGGCCGCCGGTACGCGCGCCGCGAGCGGGCTCAGCCGCCGGGCCAGCCGCGCCCAACCGGCAGCCGCGGTCACCCGGCGCTGCACCACGACCAGGAGCAGGCCGGCGCCGGTGAGCGCGGCGGCCATGCCGAGCCCGTACCCGAGGACGAGCAGGACGCCGAAGCCGGCCCGGCCCAGCCCGACCGCGCCGAGCAGGACGACCAGGGCGGACGGGCTGGGTACGAGGCCACCGGCGAGGCCGATGCCGGCGAGGCCGAGTCGGCTGGGCCGGCCGGCCCGCGGCGGATGATCGTGCCCGTGCGGGTGGGAGTGGCCGTGCTGGTCGGGATGCCCGTGCGGGTCGGGATGCCCGTGCGCGTCGGGATGCCCGTGCGGGTCGGAGTGGGAGTGGCCGTGGGAGTGGGAGTGGGAGTGGGAGTGGGAGTGGCCGTGCGGCTGGCCGGCGCCGCGGCGCAGTCCACCGACGAGCATGCCGAGGCCGACGGCGGTCACCAGGATCCCGCTCGCCAGACCGAGGTAGCCGAGCAGGCGGTCGCCGGCCAGGGCGCTCGACGTACTCAGCAGCAGCCCGATCACCAGTACCGCGCCGGTGTGGGTGAGCGTGACCATCGCGCCCACGGAGACCGCGTCGCGGATCCGGCCCTGCCGGCCGGCGAGGTAGGCCGCCAGGACGGTCTTGCCGTGCCCGGGCAGCGCGGCGTGCCCGGCGCCGAGCAGGATCGCGACCAGGACCGCCAGGACGCCGACGACCGGGGTGAGGTCGCGCCCGGCAGCCAGGTGCTCCAGCCGCCGGTCGGCGCCCGCCAGCCACCGGCTCACCGGATCACCGGCGGCCGTCGCGCCGGGGCCGCCCGCGGCGCGGCCGGCTCCGGTGTCGCCGCGTCCGGCGGAACCGCCCACGGCGGAACCGCCCGCCGCCGGTTCGGTCCGCAGCCGTGCCGAGCGCACGTCCGGTGACGAGGAGAGCAGGTCGGTCGGGTACGACCGGAGCTGGTCACTGACGCTGGTCGCGGGCAACGGGGAGTCGATCAGCCGTACCCCGTCGCCGACCGCCGTCATCTCGCGCCAGCCGACCCGGTCGGCGCGCCAGCGGTTGGTGACCGTGACCGTGGTCGCCGAGGCGAGCCGGGCAGGGGCGCTGAGCCCGCAGGTCAGCCGGCTCGTCGGCAGGCCGCCGCTGCCCGGGGCGTACTCCAGCGCCGGTGCCCGCACCGTCCACGCCAACCGTTCCCGGCCGGCGCGGACCTCGAACTCCCGCGCCAGTTCGGCGCAGGTGGCCGCGGCGTACGCCGACCGCTCGGCGTCGCCGACCGTACCGTCGTGGTCGGTGTCGACCCCGGCGCGCTCCTGCATCGTCGGGATCTCCGCGATGTCGACGATCGCGGTCACCTCGACGCGGTCGGGGCGCAGCGTCAGACCCTCGTACTGGTTGACCGAGAAGTTGCCGAGCGGGTGGGCGGCGGCGGGATGGGCCAGGCAGCCGAGCACGCCGATGGTGACCAGCACGCCGAGCACCAGCACGAGCGCGAGGCGGCGGACCAGGGTGGGCACGGGACGCGTCACGGGGTGGCTCCCAGGCCGGCCAGGGCCGCGCGCGCAGCCGGCGCGTCGACCGGCGAGAAGGTGGGGTTGGTCCGCAGCGCCCGGCCGAGGTCGGCGCGCGCGGCGTCGCGCTGGCCGAGGGCCAGCTCGATCATCCCGAGGTGGTAGGCGTACCCGGCGGCGCGCGCACCGGTCGCGGCGACCCGCTGGGCGTAGCCGAGGGCCTCGGCGTCCCGGCCGGCCGCGTGCAGCGCCCAGGCCAGCGTGTCGGCGACGTCGACGTGCTGGCGGCGCTGCCACTCGGCGCTCGCGGCGTCGACCGCCTCCGCCGGCCGGCCCCGGGCGAGCGCCAGCGCGGCGGAGGCCAGCCCGTCCACGCCGCCGTTGCCGGTGAACAGCTCGTGCGCGGCGACGGCCAGCCGTACCTGCTCGTCGGCCTGCGCCGCGCGGCCGGCCGCCCGCAGCAGCTCGGCGTACTCGAGCAGGTCCGCAGGCGTCGGGGCGCGCCGGGTCAGCTCGGCCCAGGTGGCCAGGGCGGCGTCGGTACGCCCGGCCGCGGCGGCGGTCCGGGCCCGCCCGCGCAGGCCGGCGGTGGCGCCCGGGTCGGCGGCGAGGGCCGCGCCGTACTCGCGCTCGGCGGTCGCCAGGTCCCCGACCTGCCAGGCGAGGTCGCCGAGCTGGCTGTGGCAGAACGCCGCGTCGTGCGGGTCGAGCGCGTCGTCGAGCGCCCGGCGCATCAGGTCGGCCGCCTCGGTCACCCGGCCGCGCAGCTCCAGGTCGTACGAGGCGCGGGCGTACGAGGGCAGGCCGGGCCGCAGGTCCAGCATGCGCTGCACCGCCTCGGTGGCCCCGGCCGCGTCGCCGAGCTGGGTCAGCGCGTCGGTGAGCACCCCGTACGCGTCCGCGCTGGCCGGGTTGACCGCCAGCGCCGCCCGCGCCTGGTCGCTGGCTTCCGTGAAGTCGTGTCGGGCGTTGGCGAGCGCGCCGAGCGCGACCAGCCCCTCGGCGTTGCCGTCCGGCCGGCGGGCCAGCGACTCGCGGGCCGCGCCGTCGGCCTTGGGGTAGTACGTCGGGTCGGCGCTGACCCGCGCCTTCTCCAGGTACGCCGAGCTGAGCGCGGCCCAGGCGTGCCAGTCGCCGGGGACGTCGCGCAGCCGCTGCTGCTGCCGGGCGATCGTCGCGGCGAGGAGGTCGGCCGGACCGGTACCGCCGCCGCGCCCGGCCGCGGTCTCGCCGTCCCGGCCGGGTCGGGCCTGCGGAGCGAACGCGCCGGCGGCCAGGACCAGTGCCAGGGCGGCGACACCGACCAGCGCGACCACCCCGGCGGAGCGCGCGGCGGAGCGGCCGAGGGTGGGCAGCCGCAGGCCGCCGAGGGTGGGCAGCCGCAGGCGGCTGAGGAGGGGCAGCCGCCTGCGGCTCGGGAACCGGCTCATCATCGTCCCGGGATACCGGTCACCGTCGTTGCGGCGGGTCGGTCACGACCACCGCCGGCTTCGCCGCGCCATGGACCGGTACGAGCGCGGGACGGCGCTGCCGACCGACGATGCGGTACCGGCTCGCCAGGAAGCCGCCCAGGGCCACCAGCGCCGCCAGGCCGCCGAGGGCCAGCGGGGTACCGGTGCCCGACCCGCCGAAGAAGCCCTTGGTCTCGGTCGCGACCGAGCCGTGGGTGTTCACGCCGTTGGTGTTGGGCAGGGCGACGTACGGGAAGCTGGCCTCGAAGTCCCGGTCGTTTGCGTCGACCTTGTCACCGGCCGCCAGCGCGTCGACGAGCTTGCCACTGGCCGCCGCGCCCTCCATCGCCTGGATGCTGATGTCGATGACGTCGTCGGTCAGCCGGCGCCCGTTGGGGAAGCCCTGCTTGTCGCCGCCGAGGACGCCCAGCCGGTTGGGGCTCTTGGTGACCGGCACCATCATGTTCAGCCGTAGCTGCTCGGACGGTACGAACCGGTTGGGATCGACGTGGTAGTTGTTGAGCTGCGAGTTGAGGTCGGCCTTGATCGGGCCGCCGGCCTTGGTGGTGATCCCGGTCAGGAAGATCTCGGCGAGGTCGTTGCGCGGCCCCGCCGGCGCCGGGATCTTGTAGATGCCCTCGATCAGCTTGGGCAGTTCCGGGTTGAGGACGCGGTCGACGATCTCCTTGATCCCGGCGTCCTTGTCCGGCGACAGCGAGTTGAAGGCGTCCTTGAGCCCGGCGGGCACGACGACCTCGTTGACCAGCGGGTTGCCCAGCCGCGAAACCTGGACCTGGTCGTTGTCCCGGTTGGCCCGGTACCCGTCGCGGTCCTTGTTCCGGCCGCGGTTCTTGTCCTGGTACTTGCCGCTGTCCTCGTACCGGTTGTTGCCGCCGTACCCGTTGTGCGTGGCGGACCCGCTCGCGCCGGCGTCCTTGTTCGCCGCGTCCTTGTTCGCCGCGTCCTTGTTCGCCGCGTCCTTGTTCCCGGCGTCGAAGCCGCTCACCCGGACCCGGTCGCGTTCGGCGGTGGCCCACGCGCCGATCACCGGGTTGCGGTGGGCGTCGCCCTTGAGCGCCAGGTCGGAGGACTTCACCTGCAACGCGATCGTGTTGACGTTGTACCCGCCGAGGGTGTCCTGGCCGGTCTCGCTCAGGTTGGCGCCGTAGAGCAGGTCGAACACCCGCAGGTCGGCGAAGAACGGGTCGTCGGCCTGTCCGGCGAAGCTCTTCACCCCGGCGCTCAGCGACAGCGACGCCTGGTCGCGCAGCTTCTTGTAGTCGGGCATGGAGGCCTGGCCGACCCGGGACGGGGCCACCGGCGCGTCCTTGACCAGGGTCTTCCACGCGTCGCCCGAGGTCCACTTCTCCAGCGTGTACACCTGCCGGAACAGCAGGTTCGGGTCGTCGAGGGAGGTGACCGGTCCGTTGTTGTACAGGAACGTCGCGTTGCCGCGCTTGTCGATGTTCTTGAACGACCAGCGGAACTTCACGTCGGCGACGGCGTCACCGTCGTTGTCGACGTTGACCAGGTACGAGGCGTCCGTGGCGAACGGGAAGAAGTTCGGCCCGCCGTTGGGCTCCTGGAACGGCACCCAGTTGGACACGAACGTGACCGTGTCCGACCGGTCGGGGCTGACGAACGCGTAGAAGTCGGTGTTGTCGACCGCCGGGTCGGCGGCCACGAGTGGTGCTTCCCGGTGGCTGGACGCGGTGGCCGGGCCGGGCCCGAGGCCGTACCACGACGCGGCCACAACCAGGCCGACCGCCACGGCCGCCGTGCCTCGCCGGACCCACCCGCCGCGTCGCGCGGCCGTTGGGAGTGGTGGGATGGGGGTCATCATCGTCCCTTTCACGCAGGCTTTCGTGCCGGACCACCCACTGGTACGGAGCCCGCCCACGGACGGTTCGATCGACTGCGATCGCGATGTGCCAGATACCGGCGGGACCCGTCGGTACGGCCGGACACCCGTCGACTTCGTACTGGTGACGCCAGGGTGCGAGCATGGGCGACGTGTCAGCTCTGCATCGGCTGCGGGTGGCCCGCTACCTGGGGACTTTCGGCGCCGTGATGGTGGCGGTCGCCGCGTACCTGGGTGGCGCGCTGCCCGACGGTGACCTCCTGTCGACGCCGACCCGGATCCTCGCGACGCCGGTCGGGCCGTACTGCCTGGCGGCCTGGCTCGTCGGCACCGCGCTCATGGTCGCCGCGTGGCTGCTGGCCGGCCGCGCCGGACCGCTGCCGGCCCGGTGGGTGCTGGTCACCGCCGCGCTGTGGGTACTGCCGCTGGCCCTGGCGCCGCCGCTGGGCAGCCGGGACGTGTACGCCTACGCCTGCCAGGGCGCGGTGTACCTGGGGGGCCTGAACCCGTACCAGGTGGGGCCGGACGCGTTGCCCTGCCCGTGGATAGACACCATGTCGTACATCTGGCGCGACACCCCCGCCCCGTACGGGCCGCTGTACCTGGCGGCCACCGCCGGGGCCGTCAAGATCTCGGGCGGCCACCTGTGGGTGGTCCTTGGGCTGCTGCGGCTCATGGCGGTCGTCGGCGTCGGCGTCGCCACCACGTACCTGCGGCGCCTCGCGCAGGCGTGCGGCGTCGACGACGCCAGGGCCACCTGGCTGGCCCTGGCCGCGCCGGTGACCGGCATACACCTGGTCTCCGGCGGGCACAACGACGCCCTGATGATCGGCTTCTGCCTGGCCGGCCTGGTCTACGCGGCGCGCCGCCACCCGCTGGCCGCCGGCGCGCTGATCGGCCTGGCGGTTGCGGTGAAGGCCACCGCCGGGATCGCGCTGCCGTTCGCGGTGCTGCTCGCGGTGCGCCCCGACCGCTCCTGGCGCCGGCTGTGCGGCGCGGCGGCGTGGGCGGCGCTCGGCTTCGCGGTCACGTACGGTGCCATCGCCCTGGTGACCGGGCTCGGCGTCGGCTGGCTCGCCGGCCTGAGGTACAGCGGTGAGACGGTCCAGTGGACGTCGGTGCCGACCGGGGTGGGTATGGCGGTCGGGTACGTCGGGCGGCTGTTCGGTGACCGGCACCTGTACCGGGGGGCGGTCGACGCCAGCCGCACCGCAGCCCTGGCCGTGCTGGCCGTGGTCCTCGTCGCGACGTGGTGGCGGGCCCGGGGTCGGGACGCCCGGCAGACCGTCGGGTACGCCGGGGGCGCGCTGCTCGTCGCCACGATGCTCGCGCCCGTGTTCCACCCGTGGTACTGGCTGCTGCCCATCACCGTGCTGGCCGCCGCCGGGGTGGCGGCGCGCTGGGCGGTGGCGGTCACCGCGGCCCTGGCGTTCCTGGTACTCCCGGACGGCTACAGTCTGGCCCGGGCCATCCAGGCGCCCGGCGCCTTCGCCGCACTCGCCGCCGCGATCGCGGCGGTGGTGTGGTGGGGGCGGCGGTACCTGACCGGGCGGCGCCTCGCCCCGGCCGGTGCGGCCGCACCGGCTCACGACGTCTCCGGGGTCGAGGCAGGCGTCCCTCCGACCGCCGAGAGCGCCCCGGTACCCCCGGTGGAGAGGTAGCGGAGCGCCCGTCGACGGGCGTACGCCCGGGTCAGTCCTGGCGCAGCAGGTCCTCCCGCAGCCGGTCGAGGGTACGGCTGAGCAGCCGGGACACGTGCATCTGCGAGATGCCCAGGTCCCGGGCGATCTCCGCCTGGGTCATGTTGCCGTAGAACCGCAGGCTCAGGATCTTCTGCTCGCGGTGCGGCAGCTTCGCGAGCAGCGGGTGCAGCGCCTCCCGGAACTCGACCGCGTCCAGCCCGTCGTCCTCCTGACCGAGCCAGTCGGCCGGGGTCATGGCGTCCTCGCCGGGGTGCGTCGGCGCGTACAGCGAGCTGGCCCGGTAGCCGCTGGCCGCCACCATGGCCTCGACCACCGGCTCCTCGTCGATGTCGAGGTGGTCGGCCACGTCCCGGACGGTGGGGGAGCGGCCGAGCCGCTGGGTCAGCGACTCCCGCGCCTGGTTGATCTCCAGGCGTAGCTCCTGCAACCGGCGGGGGACCCGTACGCTCCAGCCCCGGTCGCGGAAGTGCCGCTTGAGCTCGCCCACGATGGTCGGCGTGGCGTAGCTGGCGAAGTCCGTCGTGTGGCTGGGGTCGAACCGGTCGACCGCTTTCAGGAGGCCGACCGCGGCGACCTGGTTGAGGTCGGCGGCCGACTCGCCGAGGCCGTGGAAGCGGCGGGCGAGCCGTTCGGCGTACGGCAGGCACGCCTCGACGACGCGCTGGCGCAGGTGCCGCCGGTGCGGGTCGTCGGTGGGCAGTTGACTGATCGTCCACAGCAGGGTGTTGATCTCGTCACCCCACAGGCCCTGCCACTGGTGCCGGTCCGTGCCCAGATGCTCGACGTTGTCGGCGCGCTCCGCCGACGACGGCAGTTCGACCGGTGGGTCGTAGGCGGCCAGGGCCTTGGCCGATCCGGTGATCTCCAGAACTTCGAGCGCCAGCCCCTGCGCGCCCTGTACCCGCAGCGTGCCGCCGCGTTCGGAGAGTTGTTCCTGTACCCGGAGCATCACGCCGACGGCGCTGGCGTCGATCAGCCGGACGCCGGCAAGGTCGACGACGACCTGTTCGGCGCCGGCGTCGAGTTGCTCGAACAGGACGAGCCTGAGCCGCACCGAGGCGGCAAAATCCAGCACGCCGGTGATCTTGACTAAATGTATGGAGTCGAAACGCCAGACTTCGACATGTGCGGTTTCGGCCATGAGCGGCCCCCATCGTCGCGGAGACCCACCGTCCTTTCCATCTGCGAGGCCGCTCAAACCTCACGTGGTCGACAATGTTTGCCCAGGCCGCAGGGGTTACCGTCGGTTGCCGCCCGGTAACTGAAGGGTGGCCCAGACCACCTTGCCGTTTTCGGTCGGCGTGCTGCCCCAGCCGGCCGCGAGCGCCTCCACGATCTTCAGACCCCGGCCGTCGGCCTCCAGATCGTTGTCGGATCCGCCCAGCCGCGGTGCCGCGCGGCAGTCGTCGCGCACCGACAGGTGCAGGTACCGCTGGCGCAGCGACACGGTCAGCTCCATCTGGGTACCCGCGTGCCGCAGCGAGTTGGCCACCAGTTCGGTGGTCACGATCTGGGCGCGGTCGGTGACGGTGTCGACGTTCCAGCCGGTACAGGCGCGCCGCACCAGCGTGCGGGCCTTGCCCAGGGACCGGGGCACCGGCTTGAGGACCTGGCTGGCGCGCCGCCGGGGCACCGCGGTCACCCGGCTGGCGAGCGCCTGCTCCACGGTCGGGTAGACCGGGACCGACCGGCAGACGGCCATCCGCTCCAGCGCCGCCGACAGTTGCGGCCCGGGGGCACCGAGCACCAGCGACGCGCCGGGCCACGCGGCGGCGTGGCTTGCCATGGAGGGCAGGACGGAAAGTACGATGTCGTCGTCGGTGTCCATCGTCGACACGTCGAGGACGATCAACTCTGGCTGGCTGGCCAGGCACTGCAGCAGGGTGGCACGAACGGCGGGCGCGGTCTCGACCGTCAGCGTTCCGGCGAGGCGCACCAGTGCGACGGGGGACTGCCGCTCGACACGGCAGGACAGGTCCCGGCCGGGCCCACCGGCCTCCTTCCGCCTCGTCCAGAACGATCGCGGTAACACGGTCTCTCCTTATGGCCGCGGATCTTTGCCAGCGCGACTACCCCGTCCCGGCTTCGGTAACCATCGTCGTTGCGAATGTGGGCATATCCAGGTCATGACCGGGTAGCGGGGCCTGTCGTAGCCGGTACGGGAGGCAGCACCATGGACCGCCAGGTCAGCCGACGCGAGGTACTGCTCGGCAGCGCCGCGCTGGGCGGGCTGTCGCTGGCCGGGATGACGCTCTCCGGCTGCAGCAGGTACTCACCGCCCCCGAACGGCGCCCCGGGCGGTGACGAGCAGGGTGACCGTACCCCCGCGCCGGGCCAGGGCGGCGAGGGCATCCTCGACACCACCGACCACATCCCGGTCGGCGGGGGACGGGTGTACCCGCCCCACCAGGTGGTGGTGACCCAGCCGGCCGCGGGTGACTTCAAGTGCTTCCGTGCGGTCTGCCCCCACGCCGGCTGCCTGGTCAACAAGGTGGCGGACGGCGCGATCGACTGCCCCTGCCACGGCAGCAGGTTCTCGATCACCAACGGCGCGGCCATCCAGGGGCCGGCGACGAAGCCGCTCGAGCCGAGGGCCATCACGGTCGACATCGATCAGGTCCGGCTGCTGGACTGAGGTGGAACCGAGGACCGGAGAGCGTGACAACGACCAACACCCACGCGGCCCCGGCCGCGAGTGCCCCCGCTCCCGGCGGCCCGTCGGCGTGGGCGCCGCTGCGCCACAAGTGGTTCCGGGCGCTGTGGCTGGCGCAGTTCGCCTCCAGCGTCGGCGGCTGGATGCAGACGGTCGCCGCCCAGTGGCTGATGCTGACCCTGACCCGCGCCCCACTGCCGGTGGCGCTGGTACAGACGGCGCTGAGCCTGCCGGTCTTCCTGTTCGGGCTGCCGGCCGGCGCCCTCGGCGACGTGCTGGACCGCCGCCGCCTGTTGGTCGCCTCGCAGGCGTTCACGCTGGTCGCGGCGGCGGTGCTGGCCGCGCTGGCCTTCGTCGGGCTGATGTCGCCCTTGCTGCTGCTGACGTTCACGTTCCTCATCGGTACCGGCGGTGCGCTCATGGCCCCGGCATGGATCGCCATCCAGCCGGGCCTGGTCGCCCGCGAGGAGATACCGCAGGCCACCGCGATCAACGCGGTGAGCATCAACCTGTCCCGGGCGGTCGGTCCGGCCATCGGCGGGGTGATCGTGGCCGCCGCGGGTGCGGCGGCGGCGTTCGCGGTGAACGCCCTGTCGTTCGTCGGGGCGCTGGTTACCCTGCAGCGCTGGCCGCACCGTCCCGACCCGCGCCCGCTCGGCGCCGAACCGATCATGTCGGCGATGCGGACCGGCCTGGCCTACGTCCGCCACTCGCCGCCGGTGCAGGTGGTGCTGGCACGGGCCGCCCTGTTCCTGGTCTTCTCGTCCGGGATGTGGGCGCTACTGCCGATCGTGGCCTCCCGCCACCTGGGCCTCGGCTCCGCCGGGTACGGAATGCTGCTCAGCATGATCGGGCTGGGTGCGGTGGTCGGCGCCCTGATCCTGAACCGGGCGCGGGAACGGTTCGGGTTGGAGGCGACGGTCAATACCTGCATCGTCGTGTTCGGCCTCGGCATGGTGGAGCTGGCGCTCGCCCCCGGCCTGCTCCCACCCGACCTGGTCGATCTGGTGTTGATGGGGATCGCCTGGATCGGCAGCCTGTCGTCGCTGAGCGCGGCCGCACAGACCTCGCTGCCCAGCTGGGTGCGGGCCCGGGCGATGGCGGTGTACCTGCTGGTCTTCCAGGGCACCCAGGCCCTGGGCAGTGTCGTGTGGGGCGCGTTCGCCGAGAGGTACGGCGCCACGCTCGCGCTGGGCATCGCCGGCGCCGGGGTGATCGTCGGCCCGCTCGCGACGATAACCCGGCCGCTGACCATGGGGACCTACTACGAGCGGGAGCTCGCGTCGCTGTCACCGGAGCCCCGGCTCGGGCCCAGCTACACCCACGACACCGGCCCGGTGCTGGTGATCCGCGAGTACAAGGTCCCCCCGGAGAACGCGCGGGAGTTCGAGAACGCGATGCGGCTGGTACGGGGCAGCCGGCGCCGGTTCGGCGCGCAGCGCTGGAACCTGTACCACGACGCCGAAGACCCCACGATGTACGTCGAGACGTTCACCGCCAACAGTTGGCAGGAGCATCTGCGTCAGCATGCCGAGCGAACGACCGCGGCGGACCGGATGATGGAGAGGCAGGCGCTGAAGTTCGCCCGTGGTGAACCGCGGACGACGCACCTGATCTCGGCCGAGTGACCGCCGCCCGGCCGCGAGCGCACCGGAGGGGACTCCTTGACCTGGCACGCGGGGGCGGCGCCGCCCGGCCGGCGCCGGATGGAAACGCTGGACCGGCACCTCACCGAAGCCACCGAGGACCTGTTCGCCCACGACGACCGGCTGCGCGGGCTCGCCGTCGACGCCCGCTTCGACCGCGGCGTCGCCCACCTCACCGGTGACGTCGCCGACGGCAAGGAACTGCTGCTGGTACGCCGGCTGGTCGGCCGGCTCGCCGGCGTGCTCGCCGTCTGGTCCCGGGTACGGGTGGCCGGCCGGGTGCCCGTGGTGCTGGACCTCGGCTGCGGCGACACCAAGCAGTACCCGGACAACGTCGGCGTCGACCTGCGGCCGGCGGCGGGCGTGGACGTACGGGTCGATCTGCGCCACGGGCTCCCGTTCGACGACCGCTGCGCCGACGTGATCTTCGCGGTACACGTGCTGGAGCACCTGGCCGACTTCCTGCCGCTGGTCGACGAGTGCCACCGGGTGCTGCGCCCGGACGGCGTACTGCACCTGCTCAGCCCGTGGTGGCGGCACGTGAACGCGGTGGCTGACCCGACCCATGTGCGGCTGCTCGACGTCCAGACGGTCAAGGGGATCTGCCGGCGTCCCGGCAGCTCCCGGCGCTGGTACCCGCTGCACGCCGGCTGTGACGGCGCGACCGTGTTCGGCGACCTGACCCCGCTGGCCGAGCACGACCCGGGCCCGGACGAGGCGCACCTGGCGCGGTTCTTCGACTGACCCGCCACTTCCATGATCGTGAAGGCTTCGCGGATCACGGTCCCACGAATGCCTTTCGTGATCACGGAAGAAGAGGGGTCATGGGGGAGGACGGAGTGATCACGGGAAGGTGAGGCGGGCGGGGCCGTCCGGGTCGCCGGTCTCCCCGTACCAGGCGGCCAGCCGGCCCGCCCGGGCCACCGCCCGCAGCCGCCGCTCGACCGCCTGGCGCTTGGCCGTCGTCGCGACCACGAGGAGCTGGTCGCCGGTGTTGAGCCGGGTCGTCGGCTGCGGCACGAAGGCGTGCCCGTCGCGTACGATCAGGGTGACCGCGCACGGCTCGGGCAGGCGCAGCTCGAACACCTCCACGCCGTGCAGGCGGGAGCCGGGTTCGATGGTCAGCTCGATCAGCTCGGCGTCGATCGTGTCCAGCGGCGCGGTCTCGACCTGGAGTTCCCGTCCGGCGGTGCCGGGTATCAGCCGCAGCCGGCGCGCCAGCCACGGCAGGGCCGGCGCCTGGACCAGGATGAAGATGGCGACCAGGACGAAGACCACGTTGAGCAGCTGATGGCTGCCGGGCACCCGGGCGACGACCGGGATCGTCGCGAGCACGATCGGCACCGCGCCGCGCAGCCCGGCGAACGACAGGAACAGCTGTTCGGGCGGCGGTACCCGGAAGGGCGTCAGGCACAGCAGGATCGACAGCGGGCGGGCGGCCAGCAGCAGGACCGTCCCGATCAGGAGCGCCGGTACCACGCTCGCCGCCAGTTCGTGCGGGCTGACCAGCAGGCCGAGCATGACGAACAGGCTGATCTGTGCGATCCAGCCCAGCCCTTCGGCCACCGAGCGGGTCGCCCGCCGGTGCGGCAACCCGGCGTTGCCCAGGATCAGGGAGGCCACGTACGCGGCGAGGAAGCCGCTGGCGTGGGCCGCCCCGGCAGCCGCGAACGCCAGGATGCCGACGGCCATCACCGCCAGCGAGTGCAGGCCCGAGGTTCCCAGCGACAGCCGGCGCAGCAGCCGCACCCCGCCGATGCCGACGGCCAGTCCGGTCGCGGCACCGACCACCAGTTCGTACCCGAGGTCGACGAGCAGTCGCAGCGCGCCGTGGCCGCTGATGGCGGCGGTGCTCAGCGCCACGACGAGGATGACCGACGGCGCGTCGTTGATGCCCGACTCCGCCTCGAGCAGGCCGGTCAGGCGCCGGGGCAGGGACAGCGACCGCAGGACCGAGAACACGGCCGCCGCGTCGGTCGATGACACCACCGCCCCCAGTAGCAGCGCCAACTGCCAGGGCAGGTGCAGTGCGACATGCGCGGCGACGGCGACGACCGCCACGCTGATCAGGACGCCGACGGTGGCGAGGACCGAGGCGGGCACCAGGACCGGCCGGATGAGCGACAGGTCGGTGCTCAGACCGCCCTCGACCAGGATCACGGCGAGCGCGGCGGTGCCGAGCGCCTGGGCCAGCGCGGTGTTGTCGAAGCGCAGCCCGAGACCGTCCTCGCCGAGGAACGCCCCGACCGCCAGGAACGCGAGCAGCACCGGCAGCCCGATCCGGTAGGCCAGCCGCGCGGCGACGACGCTGACCAGCAGGATCACGGCGCCGGCGAGCAGGAAGAGATACACCTGGTGCAGACTCATTGCCGCAATCTTCGCCCGAATCGAGTTCAGATGACGGTGATACCGACGACCGTGCTCATGATCGCGGAGATTTTTCCGTGCCGGAACACGGAAAAATCTCCGCGATCACGCGAGTGAATGTGTCGCCGCCGTGACGTTGCGGAGCAGCAGGGCGGTCGTCACCGGCCCGACGCCTCCCGGTACCGGTGTGACGGCGGCGGCCACCGGCTCCACGGCCGCGGTGTCGACGTCCCCGACGAGCCCTCCGTCCTCGGTCGGGTTGGTGCCCACGTCGATGACGACCGCGCCGGGCTTGACGTGGTCCGCGCCGAGCATCCGGGCCCGGCCGACGGCCGCGACCAGGACGTCCCCGTGCCGGGTGTGGGCGGCGAGGTCGCGGGTACGCGAGTGGCAGATCGTCACGGTCGCGTTCTCGGCCAGCAGCAGCAGGGCGGCCGGCTTACCGACGACGTTGCTGCGCCCGACGACGACCACGTCGGCGCCCTCCAGCGGCACCTGCTCGCGCTTGAGGATCTCCACGACCGCCTGCGCCGTGGCCGGGGCGAACGCCGGCAGCCCGGCGGCCAGCCGGCCGAGGCTCTCCGGGTTGGCGCCGTCGACGTCCTTGGCCGGCGCGATGTGCTGGCCGACCTGGTCGAGCGTGACGCCCTTGGGTAGCGGCGTCTGGCAGATGATCCCGTGTACCGCCGGGTCGGCCGAGAGCGCGGCGAGTTCGGTGACCAGTTCGACGGCGGTCGTGCCGTGCAGGTCGATCTGACGCGCTTCGATGCCGACCTTCGTCGCGCTGCGGACGATGGACCGCACGTACCACGCGGTGGCCTCGTCGTCGGTGGGCACCACGATCGCCAGCGTCGGCGTGGTGCCGGCGGCGCGCAGCCGGGCCACGTCCTCGGTCACGTCCCGCAGGATGGCCGCCGAGATGGCGCGCCCGTCGATGAGGGTCACCGCTGCAGCCCCTTCCGGACGGAGGCGACGATCGCGCCGGCGCGATCGAGGTCACGCTCGATCGAGGCGACCGCGTCGCCGAGCCGGGCCTGCTCGTCGGGGTCCTTGATCGCGGCCCGGTTGATCTCGATGTTGACGATCGCCGCCTCCAGGCCGCCGCGCGCGCTGCTGGCGGCGACCGCCACGTCGGACAGGACGTTGACGTTGGCGCCCGGGAGGATCCGCTCGGCCAGGTCGAGCACGGTCGCGGCGGCCTGGGCGGTGCGCCACGGCACGTCCGCGGCGCCGAGCAGGGCCCGCTGGATGCGGGCCGACCGGGCGGCCTTCTCCTCGTCGGTGCCCTTGGGCAGCTTGTACGCGTCGGTCACCGCGGTGAAGGCACGGGCGTCGTCGTCGGCCAGCTGGATGGCCCGGCGCCGCTGCTCGGCGGCCTGCTCCCGAGCCTCGATCATGGTCTGCTCGTGCTCGGCGTACCGCGGGTTGCCGATGGTCAGGTTGGTGACCATCTCCACCAGGCCGGCCGCCATGGCCACCTGCATCGCGGCGGCGGCGCCACCGCCCGGGGCGGGCGCCGAGGAGGCGAGGTCGTCGAGCCAGGCGCCGATCTCCTGGTGCTGCACGGTGAACTCCCGTCTGCTTCCGGTGCCGCTTCGGCCGGGACGTCCGGTGCCCGTCCGGCGCGGGTCGCCCTCGGTCAAGAGTTAAGCAGACCGGCCGGTGCGCACGATCAGCCGGGCGCGCCCCGCGGTCCGATGACCCCGCCTACCCGGTAACGGCCCCGTCCGCACGGCTGGCCGCCGCGATTTCGACCCGGCGCCGACACGGTCCCGACGCATTCGGCCGGTACACCCGATCCCGTACCCCAACGACGTGACGAGGAGGTGCGGCCGGTGCGTGCGACCACGACATCGCGGGCGGTGCTCGAATCGGTGACCCCGCGGATCGACTCGGAGCGGCGGTGCCGGTGCGGCGCCACGGTCGTGTGGGACGAGGTGTACGGCTGGCTGCACGCGGCCGGCCGGGTGGGGCGGTGCCGGGTGCCCCACCCGGCCTGAGCCGGTCAGCTACCCTGCGGCTGGTCCAGCAGGGCTTCGAAGACCCGCAGGGTCTGCGGAGACGAGTTGGGCGTACGGGGCATGGTTGAAACCTCATATACGAAGACTTGATGGGCAAGGCTCGGCCGTTGACTGCTCGGCGCCACGTGGCTAGCCTGCATACCGACCAGTCGGTATGCAGGAGGTGGCCGTGCCCGATCAAACCTCGCCGCCGGGGCTCGACCTCGACCGGGCCGCGCCGTACCTCGCGCAGGCGGGGCTGACCGGTCCGCTCACCGCCGCGGTGATCAGCGGCGGCCGGTCGAACCTCACCTACCGGGTCAGCGGCGCGACGGGACAGGTGGTCGTCCGGCGCCCACCGCTCGGGCACGTCCTGCCGTCCGCGCACGACATGGCCCGCGAGTACCGGGTGATCAGCGCGCTGTCGGGGATCGGCTTCCCGGTGCCGCGGCCGCTGCTGCTGTGCCCGGACGCGCAACCGATCGGCGCGCCGTTCTACGTGATGGAGTACGTCGACGGCGTGGTCATGCGCGGCCGCACCCCGGTCACCCCGGACCAGGCGCGCGACTGCGGGTACCGGCTGGTCGACCTGCTCGTCCGGCTGCACGGCGTGGACCACGAGGCGGTGGGGCTGTCGGACTTCGGGCGGCCCGAGGGGTACCTGCAACGCCAGGTGCGCCGCTGGCACCAGCAGTGGGAACGCTCGAAGACCCGCGAGCTGCCGCTGCTGGAAGAGGTGACCGAGCGGCTGGCCAAGGACATCCCCGAGTCGCCCCGCGCCGGCATCGTGCACGGCGACTACCGCCTCGACAACGTCATGTTCTCCCGGAGTCTCGACACCATCCTCGCGGTGATGGACTGGGAGATGGCCACGGTCGGCGATCCACTCGCAGACGTCGGCCTGCTGGTCGTGTACACCGACCTGGCGCACCTGAAGCTGATCCCGCCGGTACCGGACGGTTTTCCGACCGGCGCGCAGCTCGCGGCGCGCTACGCGGCGGCGACCGGCATCGACGTCGCGCGGCTGAACTGGTACGTGGCCTTCGGCAACTACAAGCTGGCCGTCATCAGCGAGGGCATCCACGCCCGTTACCTACAGGGCAAGACCGTCGGTGCCGGGTTCGAGACGTTCGGGCCCGCGGTGCCGGCGCTGATCGAGCGGGCAGCCGCGATCCTAGGGGAGTAGAGACGATGGACTTCGCCTTCGGCGAACGGGCCCTGGACATCCAGCGGCGGGCCGAGGAGTTCCTACGCGAGTGCGTGTACCCGGCGGAGGAGACGTTCGCCGCGCAGGTCGCCGAGCGCCCCGGCGAGTGGGACTCCCCGCCGGTGGTGGAGGAGCTCAAGAAGGAGGCCCGCAAGCGGGGCCTGTGGAACCTGTTCCTGCCGCACTCCGAGTTCGGCGCCGGCCTGTCCAACCTGGAGTACGCGCCGGTCGCCGAGCTGACCGGCCGCAGCCCGCTGATCGCCCCCGAGGCGATGAACTGCGCCGCCCCGGACACCGGCAACATGGAGATCCTGGCCATGTTCGGTACCCCGGCGCAGCAGGAGCGCTGGCTGAAGCCGCTGCTGGACGGCGAGATCCGCTCCTGCTTCTCGATGACTGAGCCGGAGGTGGCCAGTTCGGACGCCACCAACATCGCCACCCGCATCGAGCGCGACGGCGACTCCTACGTCGTCAACGGGCGCAAGTGGTGGTCGTCCGGCGCGATGAACCCGCGCTGCAAGGTCTCCATCGTGATGGGCGTCAGCGACCCCGACGGGCCCAAGCACCGCCGGCACAGCATGATCCTGGTGCCGTTCGGTACCCCGGGGATGACCGTGGTGCGCCCCACCACCGTCTTCGGCTACACCGACGCCCCGCACGGCGGGCACGCCGAGATCGGATTCGACAACGTCCGGGTACCCGCCGAGAACCTGCTCGGCGTGGAGAACGAGGGCTTCGCGCTCGCCCAGGCGCGGCTCGGGCCGGGCCGCATCCACCACTGCATGCGCCTGATCGGCATGGCCGAACGCGCGCTGGAGCTGATGTGCCAGCGGGTACTGTCCCGGCAGACGTTCGGCGTCGCGATCGCCCAGCACGGCGTGGTGCAGGAGTGGATCGCCGAGGCGCGCATCCGCCTGGAGCAGGCCCGGCTGCTGACCCTCAAGACCGCCTGGCTGATGGACACCGTCGGCAACAAGGGCGCGGCCCAGGAGATCTCGGCGATCAAGGTGGTCGCGCCGGAGACCGCGCGGTGGGTCATCGACCGGGCCATCCAGGCGTACGGCGCGGCCGGCGTCAGCCAGGACACCCCGCTGGCGAACCTGTACTCGCACGCGCGCACCCTCCAGCTCGCCGACGGCCCGGACGAGGTGCACCGCCGCTCGGTCGCCCGGCGGGAGCTGGCCAGATGGCGTTAGACAGCGTCGCCGGCGCCGCCGCGGCCGGCCCGGTGCAGACCCGGCTGCTCGCGGCGGCGGTCAGCCTGTTCGCCGAGAAGGGCTTCGACGCCACCTCGGTGCAGGAGGTCGTCGAGCGGGCCGACGTCACCAAGGGGGCGATGTACCACTACTTCCGCTCCAAGGACGACCTGCTGTACGAGATCTACCACGGCCTGATCAGCCAGCAGCTCACCGACCTCGACCGCATCCTGGCCGCCGGCGGCGAGCCCGGGGACGTGATCCGCGCGATCATCGTCGACCTCGTCGAGACGACCGCCGCCCGGCTGGCCGAGGCGGCCGTGTTCTCCCGGGAGATGCACCGGCTGTCGGCCGACCGCCGGGCCGCGCTGCGGGCCCAGCGGCGCCGGTACCACGAGGCGTTCCGCGACCTGGTGGCGCGCGGGCAGGCCGACGGCGTGTTCGCGGCGGTGGCGTCGGCCGACACCGTGACGCTGATCGTGTTCGGGGTGGTCAACCAGCTGCCGCAGTGGTACCAGCCGGACGGGCCGAAGTCGCCGCGGCAGCTGGCCGACGAGGTGGCCGACTTCGTGCTCGCCGGGCTGGCGGTACCGCCCGCCTCCTGAGGGGCGCTTCTCTTGTCCGTGGTGCGGCACTCGTGCGTGGCAATTGCGTCCGGCGGCACCCTCAAACTCATCGCCGACTTCGGCGACGAACAGCTCAAGGTCGCGTAACGCCTGCCAGTCACGGCGGCCCAGTACGGAATTTGCATGAGGGCGTCCCTCTTCCGCCGTACCCGGTCAGAGGGGCGCCCTTCTCGCCAACAAGGCAAGAACATTGACCGATGACCCCCTCCCCGGCCGGGCCGGAACACGGTTTACTGACCGGTAACTTCAGTCGACGGGGAGGGTCCATGACCGACGAGGTGCGCACCGCGTACACCACCTGCCCGCTGTGCGAGGCCACCTGCGGCCTGGCGGTGACCGTCTCCGACGGGCGGATCACGGGCGTCCGCGGGGACGCCGACGACGTGTTCAGCCACGGCTTCATCTGCCCCAAGGGCGCCTCGCTCGGCCAGCTCGACGCCGACCCCGACCGGCTGAGCGCGCCGCGGATCCGCCGGGACGGTGCGCTCGTGCCGACGGACTGGGACACCGCCTTCGAGGCCGTCGACGCCGGGTTGACCAGGATCATCGCCGAGTACGGCCGGGACGCCGTCGCGCTCTACCTCGGCAACCCCAACGTGCACACCCTTGCCGGCAACCTCTACGCGGGGATGCTGCGCAAGGCGCTCGGCTCCCGCAACGTCTACACCGCCT
Organism: Planosporangium spinosum; assembly: GCF_049999945.1. Lineage (NCBI taxonomy): Bacteria > Bacillati > Actinomycetota > Actinomycetes > Micromonosporales > Micromonosporaceae > Planosporangium > Planosporangium spinosum. The sequence goes on from NZ_JBLYUB010000033.1 coordinate 45,883, forward strand.
CCACGCTGGACCAGATGCCCAAGCACGTGTCGTGCGGGTACCTGTTCGGCGGCCCGTTCGCGATCCCGGTACCCGACATCGACCGCACCGACTTCCTGCTGATCCTCGGCGCCGACCCGTACTCGTCCAACGGCAGCTTGTGGACGGTGCCCGACGCGCCGGGGCGCCTGCGGGCGTTGCAGGCGCGCGGCGGCCGCTTCGTCGTGGTCGACCCGCGCCGCAGCCGCACCGCCAAGGCGGCCGACCGGTACGTACCGATCCGGCCCGGTACCGACGTGTGCCTGCTGCTCGGCATGGTGCACGAGCTGTTCGCCGCGTCGCTGGTCTCGCTCGGCCGGCTGAGTGAGCATGTCACCGGGGTCGACGAGGTGCGCGAGCTGGTCGCGCCGTTCAGTCCGGAGGCGGTGGCGCCGCGCTGCGGGGTCGACGCGGCGACCATCCGCGAGCTGACCCGGGAACTGGCGGCCGCCGAACGCGCCGCGGTGTACGGGCGGATCGGCACCACCACCGTCGCGTACGGCACCGTGACGAGCTGGCTGGTCGACGTCCTGAACGTGCTCACCGGCAACCTCGACCGCGCGGGCGGGGCGATGTTCCCGCTGCCCGCGCACAGCCGGCCCGGCACGGGCACCGGGCCGGGGTTCACCACCGGGCGCTGGCGCAGCCGGGTCCGCGGCCTGCCCGAGGTGCTCGGGGAGCTGCCGTCGGTCACGCTCGCCGATGAGATCGAAACCCCGGGTGAGGGGCAGGTACGGGCCCTGGTCACCGTCGCCGGCAACCCGGCGTCGTCGGTACCCAACGCCGACCGGCTGGCCCGCGCCATCGCCACGCTCGACTTCGTGGTCAGCGTCGACCCGTACGTCAACGAGACCTCCCGGCACGCCGACGTGATCCTGCCGCCGCCCCCGCCGAGCCGCGGCGCGCACTACGACTTCGCGTTCTACGGCTTCGCCGTCCGCAACGTCGCCAACTTCTCGCCGCCGGTCCTGCCGCTCGACGAGGGCATGCGCGACGAGTGCGAGATCTACCTGCGGCTCGCGGCCATCGCCGGTGGCCTCGGCTGGCGCACCGACGTGGCGGCCTGGCAGGACGACCAGCTCCGGACCACGCTGGAGAAGAACGGCCTGACGTTGGACGCGCTGACCGGCGACACCCCGGCGGAGCGCCTGATCGACCTGCGGCTGCGCACCGGAGCGTACGGCGACGGTTTCGGTCGCGACCCCGGCGGCCTGTCGCTTTCGACACTGCGGGACAAGCCGCACGGTGTCGACCTCGGCCCGCTCGCCCCGCGTGTCCCGGAGATCCTGCGTACCCCGTCGGGGCGGATCGAGCTGTGCCCACAGCCGATCGCCGCCGAGGTACGCGCGCTCGCCGCCGCGCCGGCGCCGCAGCCGGACGGGTTCGTCGTCGTCGGCCGCCGGCACCTGCGCTCCAACAACTCCTGGCTGCACAACGTGCCCACGCTGGTGAAGGGGCGCGAGCTGTGCACCGTCGTGGTCAACCGGGCCGACGCCGCGCGGCTGGGCCTGACCGACGGCGGTAGGGCGCGGGTCACCTCCCGGGTCGGGCAGGTCGAGCTGACCGTGGAGGTGACCGACGACATCGCGCCGGGCGTGCTGAGCATCCCGCACGGTTGGGGGCACGACCTGCCCGGGGTGGAGCTGTCGGTCGCGACGCGTACCGCCGGGGCCAACGCCAACGTGCTCACCGACGACCTGCGGGTGGACCCGCTGTCGGGTACCGCCGTGCTCAACGGCACCCCGGTGACGATCGAGGCGACGGGAAGGTCCTGAGTCCCGGTGCGCCCGCCCGGGTGACGGGCGCACCGGGGTCCGGCGGGACATTCGTCCACGAGGGATTGTCGATTCGCCGGGGGCGGTCGCCGCGCGGTGTTTTACACCAGCCGTGACAGGGTGTTCACTGAGAATCAACACCCGGTGGCGAAGTCGGCTTGCGACGCCGGAAACCATTGCACCCCTTGGATAAATGTCTTCACGGCATGGCAGACTTTCATTGATCACGAGGTGCTCGTGTTCCGTTGCCGTCGCCATCCGGGTCCTCTCCACCGGGCGGCGCCTGATCGTTCACCTCCATGGAGGCCCCACCGTGGCTGGCTACACCATCACCATCACGTCCAATGACGAGGTCGGCGCCCAAACCACCATCCGGGTGGAGACGGCGGCCGGCAGCCCCCGCATCACCGAGCTCACCGTGCGCGCGGCGGACGGTGGCGCGATCTTCCCCGAGAAGCTGCCGGCGCTGAGCCTCGACCAGCTCATCGCCGCGCTCGTACCGTCCGGGGTGCCGGCCGGCGCCACCGCGCCGGACCCGACCCCATCGGCGCCGACCACCAAGGCGTCGGGTACCGAACTGCCGGCCGGGCCGGCGTCCGAGCCGCTGCCGGCGTCCGAGGCGGTACCGGCCGACGAGCCGGAGCCGGTGGCCGCGCCGGCCGACGAGGTCGAGACCCCGGCGGCCCCGGTGGAGTCGCCGGCGCGGACCGCTCGGTCGACGCGCGCGAAGAAGACCCGTACCGCCCCCGCGAAGAAGGCTCCGGCGCACCCCCGCCAGACCAAGGCCGACAGTGCGCAGACGGCCAACGGCCGCCGGGCGTACCGCCGGATGCCGGACAGCACCGAACTGCTCGCGGCCTACCGCGAGGTGGGCGGCACCACCGCGCTCGCCCGGCACTACGGCGTACCCCGCCACACCGCCACCGGTTGGCTGCGCCGCCTGCGCATGCAGGGTCTGCTCGAATCCTGAGAGCCCCGAGACGGTTCCCGTACCGCCGCGCGGCGGTACGGGAACCGGAAAACCCGCTGGCGGGCGCGACGGTCACGGGTCGCCAGGGTGCCGTATCCGGTGGTCACCGGTCATCGACCGGGCGCCGCCGGCCGGTACCGTGTGCCGGCACTTCGAGAGGAGATGATGTGAGCGTCCCGCCCGCACCGCAGCCCTACGGTGGGCACCCGCAGCAGCCGTACGGCGGCCAGCCGCAGCAGCCCTACGGTGGGCACCCGCAGCAGCCCTACGGCGGCCAGCCGCACGGCTACGGCGCGCCGCCACCGGTGCCGGGCGGCGCGCCCCATCCCGGCGCGGCGATCGCGCTCACCACGAAGTTCCTGCCGCTGGCGTTCTTCTACTACCTCGTCAAGCCGAAGGTCAGCATCGACGGGTACCCGGTCGCGGCGGAGTGGGGGCGGACCGTCATCCCGGTCCCGCCGGGTGACCACCGGGTCGACGTCCACACGCCGTACATCCTGCCGCCGCGGATCGGGCCGGCCGACACCGTCGTCAGCGTGGCACCCGGACAGACGCTCGAACTGGAGTACCGCTCGCCGGTCGTCGCGTTCTCCCGAGGATCCCTCGGCGCGCCGCCGCAGAAGTACAACGGCGTGCCGGTCCTCATCGCGCTGCTGGCCATCGTCGTCGTGTTCGGACTGTGTGCCTGCGTGCTGCCGCTGCTGGGCGCGTCGACCTCGTCCTGACGGCTGTTGCGCGCCGGTCGCCGCCGGTGGAGCCGGGCGGCCGGCGTCCGGCGTGGAGACCGGCCGCCGGGTCAGCCGCCCGTGGCGCCCGGTCCACCCGGGACGCCGTGCTCGGCGAGCGGGCCGAGCCGCAGCCCCCGGGACCGGACCCCGTCGATCAGGGCCGGCAGCGCGGCGAGGGTACGCCGCCACGAGCCCGGCGCGGAGGTGCAGTCGGAGTCGTGCAGCAGGACCGTACCGCCGCCACGCAGCCGGCGCGTGACGGTGGTCAGGACCGACTCCGGGGTGGCGCGGGCCTCCCAGTCACGGCCCCAGGCCGTCCACAGCACCGGCGTGAGGTCCAGCCGCCGGGCGGCGTACAGCGCCGCCGTGGTCAGCACCCCGTACGGCGGCCGGAACCACCGGGGTTGCCGGCCGGTCGCCGCGCCGATGAGGTCACGGGCGCGGGCGAGGTCGTCGTAGGTCGCGCGCGGGCCACGGGCGAGGTGGCAGCGGTGCTGCCAGCCGTGCACGGCGACCTCGTGCCCGGCCGCCACCAACTCGGCACCCAGCTCCGGCGCCCGGCTGAGCATGTCGCCCAGCAGGAAGAACGTCGCCCGTACCGCACGGTCGTGCAGCAGGTCCAGGAACGCGGGCGTGGACGCCGGGTCGGGGCCGTCGTCGAACGTCAGCGCCACGTGGTCGGGGTCCCCGACGCCGGCCAGGTTCGGCAGCAGCAGGCGGCGCAGCGGGGTCAGCGCGGTCAGCCCGGGGGCCGCGTGGGCGGCCGCGAGCACGGTACCGGCAGCCAGCACGGTGGAGCGTCTCACGCCAGCACTCTATGCGCCCGCGCGGAGGTGCTCCCCACCGCGCGGGCGTCCGGCGGGTGGTGGCCTGACACCGGCACGGCCGCCCGGTGGCGGTGGCCGGTCGTGCGGAATATCCGCCAGGTGTCCCACGTGGATGCTTTCCCGCGCTTCCGGTCGCGGGAGTTGTCGACGCGTGCCTATAGTGGCCGAGGTCACTTGGACCACTGGGAGTGAGCTAGAGACTCCTCGCCGGCCTCCGTCACCGGCGAAGAAGGTCGGGCCACGGCGAAACCCGTCCACAGCTCGCAATGCGCGAGGAGGACGAATACGTGAACCCTGGTCAAGGATCGTGGGATGTCGGCGCAACCGCCTGGGTGCTCGCCTGCACGGCCCTTGTACTGGTGATGACCCCCGCGGTGGCGTTCTTCTACGGCGGCCTCGTACGCCAGAAGAACGTGCTGGGGATGGTCATGCAGAGCTTCGCGACGATCGGCGTCGTCACCCTCATGTGGGCGGCGATCGGCTTCTCGTTCGCGTTCGGCTCCGGCCGCCTGCTCGGCGGTTTCGAGCTGGCCGGGCTCACCGGTACGGACGCACGGCTGCCCGGCTTCGCCCACCTCGCCGTGCCGGTACCGGCGTTCGTCGTCTTCCAGCTCATGATCGCGGTCGTCACGCCCGTCCTGGTCACCGGCGCCACCGCCGAGCGGTGGCGGTTCGAGGCGTACCTGCTGTTCGTCGCGCTGTGGACAGTGCTGGTGTACGCGCCGGTGGCGCACTGGGTGTTCTCCCCGGAGGGCTGGGCGCACCGGCTCGGGGTCCTCGACTTCGCCGGCGGCACGGTCGTCCACGTCAACGCGGGTGCGGCGGCGCTGGCGGCGGTGTGGGTACTGGGGCGCCGCCGGGGCTGGCCGGGCGAGCCGCAGCGGCCGCACAACCTGCCGCTGGTGATGATCGGGGCCGGTCTGCTGTGGTTCGGGTGGTTCGGCCTGACCGGGGGATCGGCGCTGGCCGCCAACGGCGTGGCCGCGACCGCGGTCCTCAACACCCAGCTCGGCGCCGGTGCGGCGCTGCTGGTCTGGATCGCGATCGAACGGGCGCGGTTCGGCAAGGGTACGACGCTCGGCGCGGCCTCCGGCGCGGTCACCGGACTCGTGGCCGTCACCCCGGCCGCCGGGTACGTCACGTCGCTCGGCGCGGTCGTCATCGGCCTGCTCGCCGGTACGGTCTGCCAGCTCGCGATCGGCCTGAAGTCCTGGTTCGGCCTCGACGACTCGCTCGACGTGGTCGCCGTCCACCTCGGCGGCGGCGTGGTCGGGACGCTCGCGGTCGGCCTGTTCGCGACCCGGTCGGTCAACCCCGACGGCGCCGACGGGCTGTTCTACGGCGGCGGGTACCGCCTGGTCGGCGCCCAACTGGTGGCGGTGTGCGCGGTCGTGGCGTACTCGCTGGTCCTCAGCGGCCTGCTGGGCAGCCTGACCAACCGGCTGCTCGGCAACCGGGTCGACCCGCGCGACGAGGCCGTCGGGCTCGACCTGTCGCAGCACGGGGAGTCCGCCTACGAGATCGCTCCACCGAGGGCACGCGCCTGCGCGCCGGTGCCGGTACCCAACGGTCCGGGCGCCGCGCGTACCCGCCGGCGCTGAGCCCCCGGCGCACGTCCATCCGGTGGCCAGGTCGCGGCCTTCCGACCGGGCCACCGGGTCGGTGACGTGAGGGACGCCGGGCAACCCGATCCGCCCGGGACGGGCGACCGACTCGCCCGAGCCGGGCAACCCGACCAAGCCATCCGAGCCGGCCGCGCCGTACGCGCCGCGCCGTGCTCCGCCAGCCGGTCGCAGAAGGGGAAACCGCCATGCCCAACCGCATCAGTGCCGCCGTACCGAGACGATGGGGTTCGCACGTACTGACCCGCCTCGCCGTCGTGGTGACGGCCGGCATGCTGTTCATGTTCGTGATGGCACAGTCGTGGAGCGTCACCAGCAAGGGGCTGTCGGACGTCGAGGCCGAGCGCCACGGTGTGGCGTACCTCCAGCCGCTGGTGCAGCTCATCGGCGAGCTGACCGACGTGCAGTCGACGGCGGTGCGCGGCACGCATCCCGACGCCACCCAGATCGACGCGGCCGTCACCGCCGTCGACGCGGCCGACGACATCCACGGCGACCCACTCGGCAGCCACCGGCGCTGGTCGGAACTGCGGGGCCGGATCGCCACCCTGATGGGCCAGCGCCTCGCCGGCGAGCAGGCGTACGCGGCGTACTCGTCGGTGGTCGCGCTCGCCGTCGACCTGGTCCGCAGGATCGGCGACGCCGCGAAGCTCGTACCAGACCCCCAGCTCGACGTGTACTACCTGGCGGACGCCGCCCTGGTCCGGGTACCCGACGTCATCGTCGGCGCGGGACGCGCCGCCGACCTGGCGGTACTCGCCGAGCGCACGCCCTCGGACGGGGCGCAGACCCGGGTGTCGGTGGCCCGTTACCAGGTCTCGGTCGCCGGCGAAGAGCTGAGCACCAGCCTGCACAGGGCGCTCGACACCCGGTCGGTGGACGGCGCCGCGGCGCAGCTCGGACCCAACCTGGCCGGTCAGCTCGACGCCTTCACCTCCGCGGTGGACGCGTTCGCGCCGCCGGCGATGTGGTTGCAGTCGCTGAGCAAGGTGGACACCCCGACCGTGACCGGCGGCGCCGATCGGGTACGCCAACAGACCCGCCCGCTCGCCGGTGCCGCGCTCGGCGAACTGGACTCGCTGCTGAGCCAGCGCCAGGACCGGCTGTCCACCCGGCAGACCTGGACGATGCTCGGCGCGGTCCTGGCCGTCCTGCTGCTCGGCGCCATCCTGTCGCTGCTGCTGCCGGCCCGGCCGCGCACCTTACCGGGCGACGGCGGGGTGGGGGAGCACGGCCATCCGGTGGCGCTGCGCGGCGTTGACGCCGGGCCGTTCGGTGCGGATTTCCCCGGCGGGAGGTTCCCCGGTTCGGCGCTCGTCGACGCGGAACCCACCGGGGTCGGATATCCGGGCTCGCCGTTCGGCGGTCCCGGCTCCGGGCCGGCCGGGCCGCCCGGCCCGGCCGAGGCCGATGAGCTGCTGCACGTGGGCCGGGCGGTGTGGGGCAGTCGGCGGGAAGGGGTGGGCGATGTTAGGTAGGTTGAGCGTCCAGCAGAAGCTCAGCGTGCTGCTCACGTTGCCGCTCGCCGCGCTCGTGCTGACCGGGGTGCCGTTCGCGGTCGGCCGGCTCGACTCGGTGATCTCCACCGCTGAGACCGTCGCCGCCGCGCACCACGCCCGCGAGGTTGGCGAGCTCATCGAGTGCCTGCAACAGGAGCGGCTGCTCGCGCTCGCCGCGCTGGCCAGCCCCGAGGTCGACGCGAGCGGCTACCTCGCCCTCGGCGCCGACGCCAACGACCAGGCCCAGGAGGTCGCCGAGGACGGTACGCCGGAGGTACGCCGGGCCGTCGGCGAGCTGGTGTCCCTGGACCCGGTCCGGCGCGAGGTCAGCGGCGCGACGGCGACGGCGGCCGTGGTGCAGGACGCCTACCACACCCGCATCCTGGGCCTGATCAACGCGCTGCGGTTGACCCGCCAGCCGCGCGCCGACCTCGCCGGGCTGCGGCAGCTGAGCGCCCTCGACGCGATCTTCCGTGGGAACGAGGAGACCAGCCGGCTCGGGGCGGCGCTGCTGGTGTCGGCCACCGACAAGCGGGGCGCGGCCAGCCTCGTCATCGAGGCCCGGTCCCTGCACGCCACCGACGTCGACCGGTTCCGGCAACAGGCCGAGGCGCCGGCGGTCGCGATGCTGGACGAACTCGAACGCGGGTCCAACGCCCGGCGCCTGGCCGAGCTGGCCGGCCAGGTCGGCGACGGCGGCGGGCTGCGCGGCCCGCTGCCCGAGGCGGTCGCGATCGCCCGGTCCGCCACCGTCCAGGGTTCCGCGCTGCAGGAGCGGGTCGTGCAGGCGACGGTGGTACGGGCCCAGGCGCGCGCCGGATCGGCCCGGTACGCGGCGGTCACGCTGATCGGCCTCGCGGTCGCCCTGCTGGTCTGCGTGATCTGGCTCGGGGTACGGGTCAGCCGCTCGGTGTCGCTGCCGCTGCGCCGGCTCACCTCGGCCGCCCGGACGGTGGCCGACCTGGCCCACGAGGAACTGGTCCGGGTCGCCGACACCGACGCCCAGCACTACCGGCCGCCGAAGCTCAGCACCGTCGACGTCCGTACCGGCGACGAGATCGGCGAGCTGGCCGCCGCGTTCAACCGGGTGCAGACCACCGCGGCCCAGTTGATGGAGCAGCAGGTGGCCGGCCGGCACAACGTGGCCGTGATGTTCGCCAACATCGCCCGCCGTACCCGTGGCCTGGTCGCCCGGCAGCTCGCGTTCATCGACGAGTTCGAGCGCAACGAGCAGGACGAGCGGATGCTCATGAAGCTGTACCGGCTCGACCACCTGACCACCCGGCTGCGCCGCAGCGCCGACAGCCTGCTCGTGGTGTCGGGCATCCGGGAGGACGAGCCGATCTGCGCCGAGGCGTCGCTGCTGGAGGTGGTGCGGTCGGCGATCGCCGAGATCGAGGGGTACCAGGCGGTCCGCGTCGTGGCCGTGTGCGACGTGACGATCCTGCCCCAGCTGGTACCGGACCTCCGGTTGCTCCTGGCGGAGCTGCTGGAGAACGCGACCGCCTTCTCACCGCCCGGCGCGCCGGTCGAGGTGTACGCGCGGTTGGCCGGTACCTGCGAGATCGCGGTGGTCGACCACGGCATCGGGCTGTCGGCCGACCGGCTCGCCGAGGAGAACCGCCGGCTGGTCGAGCGGGAGCGGCTCGACGTCGCGCCGACCAGCATGCTGGGCCTGTTCGTGGTGGGCCGGATCGCCCGCCGCCACGGCCTGCGGGTGCAGCTGCGGCACAGCCCGGGTCAGGGGGTGACGGCCGAGGTCACGGTTCCGGAGTCGCTGTTCACCATGCCCCACGCGGCCGGCCACGGCAGCCGGCGCTACGACCCTCGCACCGACGAGACCCGGGAGCTGGCACAGCTGTCGGGCTGGGGTGCCGGCCAGCCGGACGCCTCCTTCACCTGGTTCGACCACCCCGAGCTGGAGGCCGGACGGTGCCCCGGCGGGATCGTGGACGGCGCGGTGGTGCACGGCACGCTCGTGGACGGCGCGGTGGTACACGGCACGCTCGTGGACGGCGCGGTGGTGCACGGCACGCTCGTGGACGACACCGCACCGGCGGCGTTGCCCCCGGCCGCCGTCGCCGCACCCGTCGCGGCGCCCGAGCCGGCGGCCGTCGCCGCACCCGTCGTGGCGCCCGAGCCTACGCTGACCCGGGGCGGCCTGGTCCGGCGCAAGCCGGGCGGGCACCTGACCGAGTTCGGCGTGGCGCCGACCGCCATCCCCGGCCAGCCCGCCGCCACTGCCGGTCAGCCCACCGCCATTCCAGACCGGCCGGCCACGGCGCCCGACCGGCCGACCGCCACCCCCGACCAGCCGGCCGCACCCCGCGGCGGCGGACTGACGCGCCGGGTACCGGGCACGCACCTGGACCGGTCCCTGCGCGTGAACCACGCGTCACCCGCGACACCCAGCACGCAGACACGTGATCCCGCGGCCGAGCGCGCGGAGCTGGAGAGCTTCGTCGCCGGCGTGGCCCGCGCCACGAGCGTCCCGAGCGACGCACCCGCGAACCAGTGACGCACGAGGGAAATGGAGTGGCGATCATGCAGACGACCCAGAACATCAGTACCGAGGTGCAGCGCTTCAACTGGCTGCTGCGGCGCTTCGCCGCCGGCACCGCCGGGGTGATCGAGGCGATCGCCGTCTCGTCCGACGGTCTGCTCATCGCGATGTCGGCGACCCTGGAGCGGGCCGACGCCGACCGGCTGGCCGCGATCACGTCCGCCATCAACAGCCTCGCCCGGGGTGCCTCCCGCGTGTACGACCTGGGCGGCGCGAACAAGGTCATCATCGACCTCGACCGGGGATACCTGATGGTGTGCACCCTCGGCGTGGGGTCCTCGCTGGGCGTGCTGGCGATGAAGGAGGCCAACCTCGGCGTCCTGGCGTACGAGATGGCGATGTTCGCCAACCGGGCCGGTGACTTCCTCACGCCGCAGCTCGTCGAGGAGCTGAAGATCAGCGTCGGGTCCTGACCGTGATGGACCTGAGCGCGATGACGGGCGACGACGGTCGGTGGCCGCCGGATCCGGGGCTGATCCGGCCGTACATCGACGAGCCCGGCGGGACGACCGGCCCGGCCGCGGGGTACCCGCCGGGGCCGGAGGTGGTACCGCCGCCGCGGGAGGCACCGGGGGTACGCCCCTACCTGCTCACCGGCGGCCGGGTCCGCCCTGCCGACGCCAGCCTGGAGATCGAGGCTCAGGTGAAGACCACCCCGGCCGGCCGGGCCGACGCCGGCCGGCTGACGTTCGAGCACCGCGACATCGTCCTGCTGTGCGAACAGTCGATTGCGATCGCCGAGGTCGCCGCCCGGCTCGGTCTGCACCTGAGCGTGGCCCGGGTGCTGGCCAGCGACCTGATCGAGGCCGGTTACCTGGCCGTACGCCGGCCGGATGCCGGACTGCACCAGAACAAGAAGATCATTGAAAGGGTTATCCGTGGACTCCAAGCCATTCGCTGACATCGGGTACCACCCGGTGGACCCGGTCGCGCAGACACCACCGCCACCACCCACCATGCCCGGGTCGGCCGACCCGGGCACCGACGTGGCCGGGTCGGCCGACCCGAGCCGCCAGCAGCCGCCGCTACCGGTGAAGATCGTCGTTGCCGGCGGGTTCGGCGTCGGCAAGACCACGACCGTGTCGGTCATCTCGGAGATCCCGCTGTTGAGCACCGAGGCGGCGATGACCGAGGTCGCCGCGGAGATCGACCGCACCGGGCACGTACCGGAGAAGACGACCACGACGGTGGCGCTCGACTTCGGCTGCATCACCATCGACGAGGAGATCAAGCTGTACCTGTTCGGCACCCCCGGCCAGGACCGCTTCGGCTTCATGTGGCACGACCTGACGGAGGGCGCGCTCGGCGCGCTGGTCATCGTGGACACCCGCCGGCTGGAGGACTGCTACGCGGCCGTCGACTACTTCGAGCACCACGACATCCCGTTCGTGGTGGCCGCCAACCGGTTCCACGGCGAGCTGGAGCACCACCTCGAGGACGTGCGGTGGGCCCTCGCCGTGTCCGACGAAACGCCGCTGATCAGCTTCGACGCCCGGCAGCGCCGCTCGGTGCGGGACGCGCTGCTGTCGGTCCTGCACATGAGCCTGGCGAAGGCGGAGTACGAGAGCCGCTCCTAGCTCGTGGACACGTGGCGGCCCTATGGCGCCGATGAGCGTCCAAGATCGCGGTAGTGGGCGCGCAGCGCCTCGGCCAGCTCGGCGCCGCCGAGCTCCGGCCCCGGTACCGGGAGCTGCCGCAGCAGCAGGTCGGGCTCGACGTCAAGGGTCGGTGGCCGCTGCGGCAGGGGTACCGGCGAGACCCAGAACCGGTCGAGTGTCTGTGCCAGCGGCGGCGTGCCGAGGTCGGCGAGGGCCGTGGCCGCCCCGACCGGGACGGCCGGCGACGCGGCCGGGGCCGGCCCGGCCGCCGCGTCGGTGCCGCCGCGCAGCGCCCGCAGCCGGGCCAGCAGGGTGTCCCGGTCCCGGCCGCGCCAGTACAGGATCTGGAACGGGTCGGTGTCGAACGCCTCGGCCAGCAGGTAGAACGTGGCGGCCAGGTGCTTGCAGGGCACGCTCCAGTCCGGGCAGGAGCACGCCAGCCGCAGGTCCTTCATCGACTCCGGGAACAGCGGCGCGCCGGCCTCGGCGAACACGTCCTCGATCTCGGGCGGCATCTCGCCGGCGAGCAGTTGGGCGCCGAACAGCGCCTGCGCGGCGAGGGCCTCCTCCACCCGGGACCAGACCGGCTCCGGAAACGGTTGCAGGCCGACGGTCACCGCGTACGGGTCGGGCCGCGAGCCCTGCACCGAGGCGGTCACCGTACCGGGGGCGACGGTCAGCGACAGCACCTGCCCGGCCCGGGCGTACGCGCGACCCCGGGTGAGCCGGGTACCCAGCGCGAACGACTCCAGGACGGCGATGAACCGCCGCGACCACCAGGACTCGCCGATGGCGCCGCGGGCACTGCGGGCCTTGATGCCGCCGGAGACCCGGCGCGGCCGGGCGAAGTCCCGGAAGCCGCCGGAGCCGGGGGAGTTGCCGACGCTCATTCCACCACCGCCCCGGCTTCCAACGCGAACAGGTCCCGTAGCTCCGATGTGGACAGCTCGGTGAGCCACTGCTCGCCGGTACCGACGATGCGCGCGGCCAGGCCCCGCTTGTCCCGGATCATCTCGGAGATCTTCTCTTCCACGGTGCCGGCGCAGACGAACTTGCGGACCTGTACCGCGCGCCGCTGCCCGATGCGGAACGCCCGGTCGGTGGCCTGGTCCTCCACGGCCGGGTTCCACCACCGGTCGACGTGGACGACGTGGTTGGCGGCGGTGAGGGTCAGGCCGGTACCGCCGGCCTTCAGCGAGAGCACGAACAGCGACGGGCCGCCGGGGGACTGGAACCGCGCGACCAGGTCGTCGCGGGCGGCCTTGCCGATGCCGCCGTGCAGGTACGCCACCTCGCGGGAGAACCGGGCCGACAGGTGCGCGCGCAGCATCCCGCCGAACTCGGCGTACTGGGTGAACAGCAGCGCCTTCTCACCGGCGGCCAGGACCTCGTCGAGGATCTCCTCCAGCCGCGCCAGCTTGCCCGACCGGCCGGTTAGCCGGGTACCGTCGCGCAGGAACTGGGCCGGGTGGTTGCACACCTGTTTGAGCTTGGTCATGGTGGCCAGCACGAGGCCACGGCGCTCCATCCCGTCGCTCGACTCGATCCTGGTCAGCATGTCGTCGACGACCGCCTGGTAGAGGCTCGCCTGCTCGGCGGTCAGGTTGCAGAGCACCTCCATCTCCAGCTTCTCCGGCAGGTCGCTGATGATGGTCTTGTCGGTCTTGATCCGGCGCAGGATGAACGGCCCGGTCAGCCGGCGCAGCCGGTCGGCGACCTGCGTGTCGCCGTGCCGCTCGACCGGCTCGGCGTAACTCTTCTTGAACGACGCGGCGGGGCCGAGCAGGCCCGGGTTGGCGAACTCCAGCAACGACCACAGGTCGGCGAGCCGGTTCTCCACCGGCGTCCCGGTGACCGCGATGCGGTGCCGGGCGGGCAGCGAGCGGGCGGCGACGGCCTGCCGGGTGGCGGCGTTCTTGATCGCCTGTGCCTCGTCGACGACGAGCCGGTGCCAGGTGATCTCGGCGAGCGCGGCGGCGTCCCGGGCGGCCAGCGAGTACGTCGTGATCACCAGGTCGGCGTCGCGCACCGCCCGCGCCAGCTCCTCACCGCGCAGCCGCTCGGCGCCGTGATGCACGTGTACCCGCAGGTCGGGTGTGAACGTCGCGGCCTCCCGCTGCCAGTTACCGACCAGCGACATCGGGCAGACCAGCAGCGTCGGGCCGGCGTCGGCTGCGTCGGCGGCCATCAGGGCCAGCAGTTGGACCGTCTTGCCCAGGCCCATGTCGTCGGCGAGGATCCCGCCGAGGCCCAGGGACTGCAGGAACGCCAGCCACGCGACGCCCCGCTCCTGGTACGGGCGCAAGCGCCCGGCGAAGCCGGCCGGTGCCGGTGCCGGCGCGAGGCACCGGTCGGCCTGCCCGGACAGCAGCTCGGCGAGCCAGCCGTCGGCCGTGACGCCGGTGACCGGCAGTCCGCCGGGAGCCGTGTCGGGTGACGCCGCGATGCGCAGCAACTCGATCACGCCGGCCTGCGCCGGGCCGCCCGCGCGCAGCAGCTTCACGCCGTTGGCCAGGCGCTTGGGGTCCACCTGTACCCACTGGCCGCGCAGCCGGACCAGGGGCGCGTTGAGCGTGGTGAGCGCCTCCAGTTCGTCGGGGGTGAGCGGGTCGTCGCCGAGGGCCAGCTCCCAGCGGTACTCGACGATCGCGTCCTGCCCGAGCGCGCTCTTCGCGGCGACCGTGCCCGGCGCGGTCGGTGAGTGGGCGGCCAGCCGTACCCCCAGGCGCGCCGACGGCCGGCCCCACCACGACGGCAGCAGCACCCCGAACCCGGCGGCGGCGAGCATGGGCGCGCCCTCGGTGAGGAACGCGTGCGCGCCGCCGGCATCGAGGGTCAGCGCCGACGGGCACGCCTCGCGCAGCGCCTCCCGCAGGGGCGGGTGCAGCCGGCTGGCCCGGCCCAGCTCGGCCAGCAGGGTCTCCTGCGGCGACTCGATGTGCCGGGAGAGCGCCTGGAGCGTGCTCCCGGCGCGCCACACCCGGTCCGCGTCCACGACCAGGCTCGGCTGGTCGGTGGCCTGGAGTGCGAACTGGAGCCGCCATGACCCGCCGGCTTCCGGTGCCTCCGGTGTACCCGGTGTACCCGGTGTCTCCGGTGTACCCGGTGTCTCCGGTGTACCCGGTGCCTCCGGTTCGACGAGGCGGAAGCAGGCCCGTACCGGCCCGCCGACCGCGTCGCGCTGCCACTCGGCCAGCTCTCCGGCGAGCCGCGCCACCTCCGCCGGGTCCGCCTCGAACCGGCGCTCCCGCCCGGTCAGGGCCCGCCGCCAGGCGTCGGCGGCCGCGCGTGGTCGCCCGCCGGTGATCGGGTACCCGTCGAGCGCCGTGCGCGCGACCGCGTCGACGAACGCATCGAGCAGGTCGGCCAGCTGGCTCCCGCCGTCCCGGCCCTCCTCGGGTCCGCCGGCTCCGGCACCGGCCGTACCGCCGGAGGATGCCTGTGTCGCTTCGGCGCGGCCGGCCGGTGGGAGGGCGAGGGCCAGCGCCCGCGCCCACTCGGCGTCGGCGCCGGCGAGGACCGGCCGCCACGCCGCGACCGGGCCGGGCTGCACGGTCGGCAGCAGCCGACCGCGGGCGACCAGGTCGCGGGCGAAGTCGAGGACCGCGCCCAGGTGCCGGACGGTCGCGCCACGGACCGGTTCCGGTGCGGTGTCCGGGGAGCCGAGCGCGGACAGGACGGCGATGGCGTCGTCGGGCTCGTACTCCAGCGTCGGCACCAGCCACCCGCGGAGGGTGACCGGTCCGGTCGGGGTCGCGGCCAGGTCGTCGCGGACCAGCTCCGGCGACGCCAGGGGAAGCCCGCGAGCGGTGGGCAGCAGGAGCGGGACGGCCCCGGTGAGCGCCTTGACGAGCGGACCGCCGGTCGTGCTGCCGGGCTCCATCGCGGAGCTGGCCGGCGCTGGCCCGGCGACCGCCCCGGCGAGCGCGTCGTGCGTCGCGGCGAACGGATGCGGCTGGGGCCGCCGCGGGCGACCCCGCCGGGAGGCGGGCACCGGCAGCGCCGGATCCTCGGCCCAGAGCGCGAGCCGGCCGGTGGACAGCCAGAGCGCATGCACCACCAGCACCGAAGCCACCCCCTGAGCAGACGCGCACAAGCATAGGGCGGGCCCCGCCGGGGTGGGTGTAGCGCGGCGGGTCACGGTGAGCCGGTGTGGCCCGGAAGTCAGGACGTATGCAGTTAGGGCCGCCGGTGGTGGGCACTAATGCCTCATGGCACGGTTCTCGGTCGCGGCATCGGGTGAGTGGATCGACGACGACGGCGTACGCCAACCCGCGGGGGAGGTGCACGGCTGGGTGCCGGGAACCAACCAGACGGTCTGCGGACTGGCCCTGAGCAGGTCGCGGCTGCGCCGGTTCGCCCACGTACCGTGGGAGTACTCGACGACCGACGTGCTGACCGAGGCCGACCGGGTGGGCCGGATCTGCCCGCGCTGCGCGGCGGCGGCCGGCAAGGCGCGTCCGGACCGCCGGTCCTGGACCCGCGTCGACCCCCGACCGTGACCGGGCCCGCCCGCTCGGGGGACAGCCAGCGCTCCGGGATGCCTCGCATCCGACCCACCGGCCGGGCCTATCGGTCCGCGGTTCACGGCACGCCGGCCCGGGTGGCCCGGATATAGATCGGATGGCTCGGCCGAATCGCCTGCCAATCCGACCGAGGCGTTGTTTGACGTGCATCAATCAGTGTCTCGGGAACTCTCCTGCTGAGGGCGCACACTGGCGGCGGTCAACCTGCTTTCAGTCATCCAGAATTGTAGATGGATCGTTCTTGACTCATCGGATCTGTCGCTCCTAGCCTGAGCGGGCCGGGATCGATTGAAAACGTTTGCAGGAGCGTCCTCCCGAGCTTCACCGACCCGGCCCGGTGAAGTCCGAGCGCGCCGGCAGCGGCGAGGTCGGGCGCCCTGACGGCCCCATTTCTGTCAGCGGGCCACGTCTTCGGTGCGGTGCCGTCCGCGGCGGTGCGGCCCGGTGGCGATGCGCCCTGAGGAGGCGCGGCGGTGCGGAGCACGTCGCCGCGCGGAGGGAGAGATCAGGTGACCAGAGGAGTCTGGAGCGGATCGACGGCATCCGGCAGGGGTGCGGTACTGACGGCCGCGGCGTTGTCGACCACGGTGGCGGCGGCGACCGTCGCGGTCGTGGCGGTGACCGGCGGGGTGGCCTCGGCGACCACCGGGCAGGCGTCGGCCGTGGCCGGAGCCGCGCCGGCGGTGGGTGTCGCGGCGACGTACAACATCCGCAGTTACGGCGCCAAGGGTGACGGCAACGCCAACGAGGCGTCCGCGTTCGAGAAGGCGATCACCGCGGCCAACGCCGCCGGTGGCGGGATCGTGCAGGTGCCCAGTGGTACGTACAAGGTGGCCTCCACCGTGCATCTGCGCAGCAACGTCACGATCCAACTGGACAGCGGCGCGACGGTTCGGGGCGCTGGTTCAGGTTATGACGCGCCGGAGAGCAACCCGAACGACAACTACCAGGACTACGGCCACAGCCACTTCCACAACGCGATGTTCTACGGCGACCGGCTCAGCAACATCGGCTTCACCGGGTCGGGCACGATCGACGGCGGCGGCAACCTCATCACCGGGAACCCCAAGTCCGGTCAGGCCGACAAGATCATCTCACTGACCCGGTGCAAGGGGCTGACGCTCAATGGCATCACGCTCCGCCGTGGCGGCCACTTCGCGGCGCTGATCAACGGTTGCGACAACGTACGCTCCGACCGCCTGACCATCCGCACCGCCGACGACCGCGACGGCTGGAACATCATCAGCACCACCAACGTCACCATCACAGGCGCCGACATCGCGGCCAACGATGACGCCCTGGTGTTCAAGAGCGACTACGCCCTCGGCCAGAAGCTGCCCAACGGCCACGTCACGGTGACCAACTCCAAGCTGTCGGCCGGCTGCTGCAACGCGCTCATGTTCGGCTCGGAGACCTGCGGTGACTTCACCGACTACGACTTCTCCGCCATCACCATCACCGGCGCCGGCAAGTCCGGCCTCGGCCTGGTGTCGATGGACGGGGCCAAGATCTCCAACGTCCGCTACCGCGACATCACGATGTCCGGAACCGAGTCGCCGATCATGCTCAAGGTGGGTACCCGCAAGCGGTGCGGCAACAATCCGGGGGTCGGCGACATCAGCGACATCCACTTCACCAACATCACGGGTACGGACGCGGGCAAGTACAGCCCGACGATCTGGGGCCAGTCCGGCCACGAGGTCCGCAACGTCACCTTCGACAACGTCAAGCTGAACGTGCCGGGTGGGAACGGCACGATGGACCCGACGAAGGTGCCCAGCGACAACGGTGACTACAACCCGCGCAGCATCGGTACCCGGCCGGCGTACGGCTGGTACCTGCACCACGTCAACGGCCTGCGGTTCACCAACAGTTCGGTGAGCTTCAGCGACAACGACAAGCGGCCGGCCGTCATCGCCAACGCCGGGGCGGACATCACGTTCGACCGGTTCAGCGCGGAGCGCGGCAGCGGTTCCCCGTTCGACCTGGGGTTCCAGAACATCAACGGGTACTGCGTGACCGGCAGTGGCAGCCCGAGGGTGAGCGCGTCGGGCTCGTCGAAGAGCTGCTAGCCCCCACGGGCCTCGGCTTTCCCGCATGATCCTGGAGAGTTCGCGGGCTTCACCCCCGCGAACTCTCCAGGATTCATCAGGATTCCGCGGCGAGCGCGCGGAGGAGCCAGGTCAGCCGCAGTTCACGCGCTGTGGCGAGCGCCGACTCCAGCAGGACCTCCCGCTCCGGCCCGTCGGCGAGCTCGCTGGCGAGGGCCCGCTGAGCCGCGGCGACCTGCGGAAGTGCCCCGAGCGACGCGCGCAGGTGCAGCGAGCGGCGCAGCAGGACGACGCCGGCCTCGCGGTCACCCTCCTGGAGCAGATGTGCGCCCTGGTGGCGGGACGTGTAGGAGGCGAGCAGGCGGTCGCCTTCGGCGCGGGCGACGGCATCGGCCCGGGCGTACCGCTCGGCGGCGGCCTCCCGGTCGCCCTCGATGTTGTCGGCGAACACCCCGAGCCAGAACGTGGCCCACCCGTACAGGCGCGGGTCCAGGGCGGAACGGGCGAGGTCACCGGCGGGATCGGGCTCCGGCGCGGCCCGTACCGGGATGGTGTCCGCCGGGAAGAGCAGTTTCCAGTACCCGAGCTGACCGCGCAGCAGGGCCGCGAGTGACACGTACCCGGCACGACCGGCCGCGTCGATCGCCGCCTCGGCGTCGGCGCAGCCCTCGAGCTGCCACAGGTACCGGTCGACGAGGATCTCGGCGCGCAGGTGCGCGGCGTCGGCGGGGACGACCGCCAGCGCGAGGTCCCACTGACCGGCGCGGCGTAGGTGTCGCGCCACCGCGGCGTCCATGGGTCCTGGCACGGCACGTCCAATCGAGGTCGGCTTCGCGCTATCCAATCACGGCAAGCGGCACGCGATCGGGCAGGCGGCACGCGATCAGGGAACGGCAGGCCGGACGAACCGGCGGCTGGGTGCGCGATATTCGGGTGCGGTGATGCGGCGGTACCGGCTACCGAAATCGTCCGCAGTGCTCCGGTCTTCAGGCCGGGGGTGAAGCGGACCCTCCCGGGTAGCGGGTCGGGGCAGGCCGGTCGGCCGTCACGGCGGATGGGCGTCCGGGTTTGTCGGACGGGGCGGATATGGTGCGGTCGTGCGGCTGCGGTACAACTTCCGCGTCTATCCGACGCCCCGCCAGTGCCAGGCGCTGGCGCGGGCGTTCGGGTGCGCGCGGGTGGTGTTCAACGACGGGCTGCGCGCACGGCAGCAGGCCCGCGAGGCCGGGTTGCCGTACCTGTCGGACGCCGAGCTGTCCAGGCGGGTGATCACGCAGGCCAAAAAGACGCCGGAGCGGGCCTGGCTGGGTGAGGTGTCGGCGGTGGTGTTGCAGCAGGCCCTGGCCGACCTCAACACCGCCTACCGAAACTTCTTCGCCTCCCTGTCGGGCAGGCGCAAGGGCCGCCGGGTCGCGCCGCCGCGGTTGCGGTCGCGCAAGGACAACCGGCAGGCGATCCGGTTCACCAAGAACAGTAGGTTCGCGGTGCGCGGCAACGACCGGCTGCGCCTGCCGAAGATCGGCAACCTGCGGGTGGTGTGGTCACGCGACCTGCCGGCCGACCCGTCGTCGGTGACGATCATCAAGGACGCGGCCGGTCGGTACTTCGCGTCGTTCGTCGTGACCACCACCGACGCGCCGCTTCCCGAGCTGGACACCGAGGTGGGTATCGACCTGGGGCTGACGCACTTCGCGGTGCTGTCGGACGGTACGAAGGTCGCCGCGCCGAGGTTTTTGCGCCGCGCCGCCCGTAAGCTGCGCCGGTTGCAGAAGTCCCTGTGCCGCAAGCAGCGGGGCAGCAACAACCGCGCCAAGGCCGTCGTGACGGTCGCCCGCGCGCACGCGACGGTGGCCGACAGCCGGCGGGACTGGCAGCACAAGCTGTCCACGGCGATCATCCGCGACAACCAAGCGGTGTACGTCGAGGACCTGTGCGTGGCCGGTCTGGGCCGCACGAGGCTGGCCAGGTCCGTCCACGACGCCGGCTGGGCCTCCTTCGTCGCCATGCTGGAGTACAAGGCCGCCCGGTACGGGCGGACCTTCGCCAAGATCGACCGGTTCGCGCCCACGTCGCAGACGTGTTCGGCGTGCGGCCGGGTCGACGGACCGAAGCCGCTGAACGTCCGCGTCTGGACCTGCCCATGCGGCAGCACCCACGACCGGGACGTCAACGCGGCGCGCAACGTGCTCGCCCAGGGACGCGGGGAGAGCCTAAACGCCTGTGGAGCGCGGGTAGGACCGGCACCCGTGCCGGCACCGCGCCGGGAAGCAGGAATCCACTCGGGCGCCACGCGCTGTTCCGCGCGCGGCGCGGAGAGAATCCCCGTCCGTTAGGGCGGGGAGAACGTCAACGTTCCGGACATGATCCTCTGAGGATGTTCGCGCGCCTGGTTCTCGGGTGCTTGTCGCGCTCGCGACTGTCGATGCCCGTCGCCCGGGTCTGCTTCGCCGCAGCCTTCCTCGATGCAGCGAACGGTCTTCTCCGGTGCGATCGCCGGCCTTTGCCCGCCGTGGCGACCGGCTCTTCCATGCTCTCGTTCGCTGGCACCCTGTCCGAAAGGGGACACCGCCATGCCTGACAACCACGATTCACCGCAGTCCCAGCAGGTCGACCCACCCAACCGGGCCGCCCGTCGCGGCCGGGCCGAGGACGCCTCGGCGGCGCGCACGCCGGGCAGGGTCCATGGCGTCGGGCGACGCAACCCGGTCCAGGGGCGGCGCCAATGGTCGGCCCGGCGGGGCGGCTGAAGACCGGCGGTGGATACCGGTGACCGGTGGCCGGATAGCGGTGACCGGTGGCCGGTGACCGGTGGTGTCCGGGAAGTTGACTTCCCGGACATCACCGGTCGGCTCAGCCGCCGAGGTCGACGTGGAAGATCTTCGTGTTGCTGTTGTTGGCGGTGCTGTCCTTGTCGCCGTTGCTCGTGGTCATCCACATCCCGCCGTCCGGAGCGGGTTCCACCGTGCGGATACGGCCGTAGGTGCCCTGGAAGTACGCGGTCAGGTTGGTGAGGCTGCTGCCGTTGATGACCAGCCGGTTGAGCCGCTCGCCGCGCTGGCAGGCGACGTACAGGGCGTTGCGGATGATGGTGATGCCACTGCACGACCCCTGCGCCACCGGGTAGGTGCGCTTCGGGGCGATGAGGCCGGAGCCGTCACAGCTGCCCGAGGTGCCCTCACACTGCGGCCAGCCGTAGTTGCCGCCCTTGGTGATCAGGTTGGTCTCATCCATGATGCTGTTGCCGAACTCCTGCTCCCATAGCCGGCCCTGGGAGTCGAAGGCCAGTCCCTGCGGATTGCGGTGGCCGTAGCTCCATACCGCGTTCCCGAACGGGTTGTCGCTCGGGATGCTGCCGTCGGGGTTGATGCGCAGGATCTTGCCGTTGAGGCTCTTCTTGTCCTGAGCGTTGGCCCCGTTCTGGCCGTCGCCGGCGGTGGCGAACAGGTGCTTGCCGTCGGGGGAGAACCGCAGCCGGCCGCCATCGTGGTACTTGTTGCGCAGGATCCCGCTCAGCAGCACCTGCTCGGTGCTGGTGACAAGCTTGTTGTTCTCGAACGTGATCCGCACGATCCGGTTGTCCGACGGCGACGTGTGCATGATGTACAGCCAGTGGTCGCTGGCGAAGCTCTTCGGGTTGATCTCCAGGCCCAGCAGGCCGCCCTCGCCGCCGGTGCCCTGCACGTTGGGTACCGTGCCGATGGTGGTCTTCGCGCCGGTCGCCGGGTTCAGGTGGATGATGTCGTGCGCGTCGCGCCGGGTGTACAGCACCGTGCGGTCGGGCAGGGTCACCAGGCCCCACGGGATGTCGGTGTCGGAGGTGACCGTGGTGACGCCGCAGACCGGGTTGGTGCACCCGGCGCCGGTCTTCACCGAGATCTCGTTGCTGTGCGCCGAGACGTTGGCCTGGGCGTCCCGCGCCACGACGTAGTACCGGTAGGTCCGGCTCGCGGCCAGGCCCGAGTCGGTGAACGAGGTGCCGGGCGGGGTGCCCGCGGTGCCGGAGACCGTCCCGGCCAGGGCGCCGTCGCGGTAGACGTCGTACGCGGTGACGCCGACGTTGTCGGTGGACGCGCTCCAGGTCAGGCGGACGCTGGTACCCGAGGCGGTGCCGGCCAGCGTGGGCGGCGCGGTGGGCGGCTGCGAATCGTTCTGGCACGGCGGCGGGGTGATGTTCACCGTCTTGCTCGCCTGGGAGACGTTGCCGGCGGCGTCCCGGGCGTTGACGTACAGCCCCCAGGCGACCGAGGGGACGACGGTCAGCGTGGTCGACAGCGTGCTGCCGCCGACCGACGTGATGAGCTGGCCGTCGTGGTACACGTCGTACGCGGTGACGCCGACGTTGTCGGTGGACGCGTTCCACGCGAAGGTGACCGAGTTGCAGGTCAGATTGCTGGTTCTCGGATTGCCCGGCACGCTCGGCGGCGTGGTGTCCGCGGCCGGTGCGACGGTCGTACCGGCCGCGGTGCCGGTCGCCGGTGCGGTTGCCGCGTACGCCGCCGGGCTGCCGGCCGCGGCGACGGTGGCCGCGGTCGCGGCGAGTACGGCGGCGTACCCGACGCCTGCCGGGCCTCTTCTCCGGAGTGTCATTCGCTCCTCCACACATCTGCAAACCTTTGCGCAGGTGTACCGCGAATGATTGATTAAGTTCAATGCGTTGGCCCGGGTTCGCCGGTCGGCGATCGGCGCGACGGTCGGGGTGACCGCGAATGTCCTGGTTATCCGTCTGCCGTCGGGCGGTCGGGCATGCTGGTTGTGGAAAGGTTTTCCGTATTACGGCAAAATTTTCCGTATTGCGGCAGGGGAGGACACGCCGCTCATCCGCCGAGCTTCCCCGCGGTACCCATGCCGGATCCGGATGCACCGAGCTGCGCTCGCGACCGTCCCGCTCGCGTGAGTCCGGATGCGTCGCTTCCCCGCGCTTGGGCTGCTCTATGTGGTCATGTCCCGCTTCACGCTGGTCGAGCACTACCAGTGCCGAGTACCGGCAGGCCGAGCGACAGCGGTACCCGCTTTCGTGTAGTGGCCGCAGGACCGGTCGTCCTGGCCGGAGGTGGGCCAGGACGACCGGTCCTGCCGGGTCGGACGTTGGCCTGCGATCAGGGGACGAGGACCACCTTGCCGCCGGCGTGGCCGCTGTCGCTGAGCCGCTGCGCCTCGGCGGCCTGGAAGAACGGGTAGACCGCGGCGACGTTGGTGCTTACGTCACCCCGCAGCAAGCGGTCGGCGAAGGTGGCGAGATCGTCGGCGGAGCGCTCATCTGGGCCGGTGGCGAAGGTGACGCCGAGGTGGTAGGCGTCGGGGTCGGCGAGGGTGATGACGCGGTGGGTGCCGCCGCGTAGCTCGATCGAGTCGGGGAGGGCGCCCTTGCCGGCGGCGTCGAGCACCGCGTCGACGCCGTTCGGGGCGAGGGCGCGTACCCGGTCGGCCAGGCCCGGGCCGTACCCGGTTGGGACGGCGCCGAGGGCGCGTACCCCATCCTGGTTCTTCTCGCTCGCGGTGCCGATCACGGTTGCGCCGCGGGCGACCGCGACCTGCACGGCAACCTGGCCCACCGCACCGCTCGCGCCGTGCACGAGCAGGGTCTCCCCGGCCGCGACCTTGAGCTGGTTGAGGACGCGGACGGTGGTCTCGACCGCCACCGGCAGGGTCACCGCAGCCGGGAAGTCCAGGCCCTCGGGGAGCCGGGCGTAGGTGGTGGCGAGGGTGTACTCGGCGTACGAGCCGGTCGGCGGGTCGGCCCAGCCGAAGACGCGGTCGCCGACGCCGACGCCGGTCACCCCGTCGCCGAGCGCGTCCACCACCCCGGCCAGTTCGATGCCGAGGACGGCGGGCAGCGGGGTCGGGAAGAGCGCCTTCATCGCGCCGCTGCGGATCTTGCCGTCGAGGGGGTTGACCCCGGCGGCGCGGACCCGGACCCGAATCTGCCCCGGCCCGGGCGCGGGGAGCGGCACCTCCGTGACGTGTAGCACCTCGGGGCCGCCGAACGTGTCGAACGTGATGGCCTTCATCGCTGTCTCCCTATTTCTCGGCGAGCGTGGAGTAGTCGGCGAGCGTGGAGTAGCCGGTGAGCGTGGGGTAGTCGGTGTAGCCGCGGTGGTCGCCGCCGTAGGCCTTGCGGTAGTCCGGGACGTTGAAGGGGCCGCCGACCCGCAGCCGGTCGGGTAGGTCCGGGTTGGCCAGGAAGAGAGCGCCGAAGGAGACCAGGTCGGCGTCTCCGGTGTCGACGAACTTCAGTGCCTCCGGCCCGGTGTAGGCGCCCGGGGTGTACGGGTTGAGGATCAGCGGGCCGTTCCACCGCTCGCGTAGCCGGCCGGTGAACTCCGTGTCCGGCCCCTCGGCCACGTGCAGGTAGGCGAGGCCGAGCGGGTTGAGCGCGTCGAGCAGCGCCAGGTAGGTCTTCCGGTGCCCGTCCTCGACAATGTCGTTGTAGGGGTTGGCCGGGGAGATGCGCAGACCGACCCGGTCGGCGCCGATCGCGCCGGCGACGGCCCGGGCGACCTCTACGGTGAACCGGATGCGTCCGGCAACGCTGCCGCCCCACTCGTCGTCGCGCTGGTTGGCGTTGGTGGAGAGGAACTGGTGCAGCAGGTACCCGTTGGCACCGTGCAGTTCGACCCCGTCGAAGCCAGCCGCGATGGCGTTGCGGGCCGCCGAGGCGAAGTCGTCGATGGTCTGCGCGATACCGGTATGGTCCAGCGGCCGCGGGGTGACGAACTCCTCCTGGCCTTGCGGTGTGAACACGGTGCCGGCCGCCTTCACCGGCGACGGGCCGACCGGCGTCAGTTCCTGCTCGTAGAGGCTGGGGTGGCCGATCCGGCCGGTGTGCATGAGCTGCGCGAAAATCAGCCCGCCCCGCTCGTGTACGGCGGCGGTCACCGGACGCCACGCCGCGACCTGCTCGGCGGTGTGCAGCCCCGGGGTGTCCGGGTAGCCCTGCCCGACCACCGACGGCTGGATGCCCTCGGTGATGATCAGCCCCGCGCCGGCGCGCTGGCCGTAGTAGGCGGCCATCGGCTCGGTCGGGCTGGCTCCGCGCCCGTATGCCCGACTGCGGGTCATGGGGGCCATGACCACCCGGCTGCGGGTCGTGTGGCGGCCGATGGTGACCGGTTCGAATGCTCTAGACATGTCCGAACTCCCGTCCATCCGAATTAGCTGTCCTGGACAGGTAAATGCTCCGGCACCTGCAAGTGTTTCTGCAAGCCCAGTGACGAGTCGCACACCTGACCCGGACAGGTAATCTGGTGACATGAGTGCAGAGGATGTGCCGATCGAGCGGCGGCGGCCCGGCGCCGCGGCGGGCGGTCCGATCAGCCACGCGATCTTCCGGCTGGCCCGGACCCACAAGATGCTCGCCGGCCAACTGCTGCGCGAGGTCGGTCTCCACCCCGGACAGGAACTGCTCATGATGCGACTGTGGGAGTCAGGGCCGCAGCGCCAGATCGACCTCGCCGCCGAGTTCGACACCGACTCGGCCAGCATGACCCGCACCGTGCAGCGTCTCGAACGGGCCGGCTATGTGCGCCGCGTCCCGGACCCCGACGACGGCCGGGCCACGCGCGTCGAACCCACCCCGGCCAGCCTCGTCCTCCGCAAGCAGATCGAGCGCATCTGGGACGACCTCGAACGCCGCACGATCGGTGAAATGGCCCCGGACGAACAGCGCGAAGCGCTCCGCGTGCTGCACCGACTGGAGGACAACCTCACGGCGCACGAGCCGGACCACACGGCGCACGACCCGGACCAAGAGCGCAGCGCCGGCCGCTAGCCACCCCGTACCCTTCCGGGTACACGCGCCCGTGGCGTTTCGGCGGTCGGCGCTGAGAGGCGCACGTCAACACCTGAGCCGCTCGGCCGCCTACGTCGACGACGACCGCAATACCCTCAACTCGGCAAGGGAGGCCGGCTCGCGCGCGCCGGCTCGCGGTCATCGGCTCTGTCGCACCGGCTCTGTCGCACCGGCTCAGGCGCGCCGGCTCTGTCGCACCGGCTCGCGGTCATCGGCTCTGTCGCACCGGCTCTGTCGCGCCGGCTCAGGCGCGCCGGCTCTGTCGCACCGGCTCGCGGTCATCGGCTCTGTCGCACCGGCTCAGGCGCGCCGGTGGGCGCCCGGTCCGGGGCGCGGTACGACGTCGCGGGGCGAGGCGACCTCGTGGCCGGCCGCGCAGTGCAGCGGCGTACGCACCTCCGCGCCGCAGTCGCGGTGAACCAGTTCGATCGGGGATCCTTCCGGGTCGGCGAGGTACCGGTCACCCCACGCCAGGACGGCGGTGAGCACGGGGTACAGGTCGAATCCCTTGTCGGTCAGGCGGTACTCGGTGCGCGTACGGGAGCCCTGCTCGCGGTACGGCTGCCGGCGCAGGATGCCCTCGGTGACGAGTCGGTCGAGGCGGTTGGCGAGCACCTGGCGCGGGATGCCGGTACGGACGCGCATCTGGTCGAAGCGTCGCAGCCCGGAGAAGGCCTCACGCAGCACGACGAACGTCCACTTGTCGCCGATGATCGCCATTGCCCGGGCGACCGTGCAGTTGTCGACCGACCACAGCAGGGCGGCCGGCTCCGCAGCGGTGGACGCCATGGCGACGGCCGGCTCGGTGGCAGCGACAGGCTCGGTGACGCTGGCGGGCTCGGTGACGCTGGCGGGCTCGGTGACGCTGGCGGGCTCGGTGACGCTGGCGGGCTCGGTGGCAGCGACAGGCTCGGTGACGCTGGCGGGCGGAGTGGGATGTTCCACACGCCCAGGCTAGGTCTCGTTGACAGACTCAGCAAGGCGGTGCCAGGCTGCGTCCATGACCGAGACTCAGGATGCCGTCAGGACCCGTACGTACACCTGGGAGGACCCCGGCATCAGCGCCGCCGCCATGGCGGACCGCAGCGGGCTGGAGATCCTCCAGGCCATCGGGACCGGGGACCTTCCGCAACCGCCCGTGATGCGCACGCTCGGCATGAGCGGCGCGGAGGTGGAGGAGGGGCGCATCGTCTTCCGGTTGGAGCCGCAGGAGTTCCACTACAACCCGCTGGGCACCATGCACGGCGGAGTGCTGGCGACCCTGCTGGACTCCGCCGCCGCGTGCGCGGTGCAGTCGACCCTGCCGGCCGGCGTCGGGTACACCTCGCTCGACCTGACCACGAAGTTCCTGCGGCCGGTCACGGTCCACTCGGGACTGCTGCGCTGCGAGGGCGTGGTGCTGTCGCGCGGCAAGCGGACCGCCTTGGCGCAGGCGCAGGTGTTCGACGGCGCCGACCGGCTCGTCGCCCACGCGACGTCGTCCTGCATGATCTTCCCGCTGCGGCCGACCGCGGCCTAGCTCCCCAACCGCCTGGATCCACACAACGTCCGGAAGGCCTAGATCCACACAACTTCCGGGAAGTTGTTGCCTCCGACCCGTGCTGATACCACAACTACTCGGAAGTTGTGACGATCATGGCGGCGGCGGCGACGGCGGCACCGCCGGCACCGCCAGGCGATGGCTGGAGGGCGAGTGCCTTCCAGCCATCGCTATCTTCGGGAGGAGTTCAGCCGTACGGCAGCTGCCGCACGGTCGTACGACCAGATGCCCCGCCCGTGCGTCGCCGCGCGCAGCGTCACGCCGAGCGGGCCGGCCTTGACCTGCATCGTCGCCATGGTGGGCAGGCTGCTGCCGGGTACCGTCCGGTCGGCATGGCCGGGAGCCCGGTAGAAGACCCCGAGATCGGCGCCGAGGACGAGGCCGCCACCCCAGATGATCTCCACCGAGTCGGCCGGGATCCACGTCACCGACGTTTCCTGGCGGTCGTCTCAGAAAGCTGGAGCAGTTTGTGGAAGACCTTGAGCTGATTTCAACCTCGCTGGCGTGGTCCCCACCAGGGCAGGATGGGTGGCAGGTCGGTGAGGAGCCGGGCTGGCCGTTTGGGCTCGGGCGATTCGCCGTCGTCGCCGTCCCAGCGGCGTCCGTA